>JAUWTR010000183.1 GCA_030614645.1 Candidatus Aminicenantota bacterium | reverse complement strand
AGCGATCTCACCTTCACCTTTCCTAACAGCTATAATGCATGTGCTTATCTCAGGCAAAGATGTGCCAATGGCAATAATAGTTGAACCGATAATGATTTCGTTTATGGAAAAATACCTGGCAATATAGATGGCAGACTCAACTATTATATTCCCGCTAACAATCACTCCAGCCAGGCCCGCCCCAAATAGAAGAATCGGCTTTTTTAAATGTTCTTTTTTCGGCCGGGATGAGGCTTTATCTTTATTGCTAAATTTCCTGTTTTTATAGAGCAGGAAAAAATACAAGACCAATAAAGACACTAAAATCAGGCCTTCGACCCGGCCTATACGTCCATTTCTGGATAAAAAATATGCAAAAAGATCAATGGATATAAGAAAAATACCTACTCTTTTAAGCAAACGGCAGTTTACGAGTATAACAGAGGGAGCTAAAACTGCTGCCAGTCCCAGAGCAAGGCCGTCATCACATATGACCGATCCGATAGCATTTCCAAGAGCAATTTCCGGATGATGTTTAGCAGCTGCCAGAACTGAAACTATAAATTCAGGCGCAGTAGTCGCCAGCCCCACAAGTACTATTCCAGTCAACATTTTGGGAAGATCAAAAACTCTGGCAATACCGGATGCTCCATCGACAAAAAAACCAGCACATTTAAAGAGTAGTATAAAAGAAATAATAAACCCACTAATTGCTAAATAAATCATTTTGTCTTTTCGTAAACAATTTTTCCATCAAATATGGTCATGCCTACCCTGGTGTTAATGATTTCATCAGGGGGGATTTTAAAAAGGTTTTTATCGAGGACTACTATATCTGCCAGCTTCCCCGGTTCGAGCGATCCTTTTTTGTCTTCTGCAAATTCAGCATAAGCTCCACTTAGAGTATATCCCTTGACCGCATCCTCCACAGAAATCTTCTCTTCCGGAATCCAACCATCCGGATGTTTTCCTTCCCGGGTTCTCCTGGTCACAGCAGCATAGATACCCTTAATGGGATCGATCGGGGCTACCGTCCAATCAGAACCGCAAACAAGTGTAGCTCCTTTATCCAGCAGCGATTTGAAGGCATCTGTAGTCCTGGCTCTCTCGGCCCCGATCTTCTCTTCTGCCCACACACCGTCCTCAACTATCTGATAAGGCTGGACAGACGCTATAACATTCATTTTAGCTATCCGCTCAATATCCTTAGGCATTAGGTGCTGGGCATGTTCGATCCGCCAGCGGCGGTCTCTTTCCTCGTTTTCTTCTGCAACTCTTTCAAAAATATCCAGGATAATATGATTCGCCCTATCACCGATAGCATGGATCGCCACTTGAAGACCGGCTTTATCAGCCTCTTTTAGCCTCTTCTCCATTATCCCCTCTGGAAACATATCTGAAACCAGAAGACCGCTTTTTTCGGGAGCATCCTCATAAGGATGAAAAAACAAGGCCGTAAATGACCCCAGAGAGCCGTCAACGAATCCCTTCAGCCCTCCGATCTTTAAGAAATCATTTCCAAAAGGAGTCCTCAGCTTCATCCGCTTAAATAGGTTCACTTCAGATACAGGGATATACACACAGAGACGGGTAGTCAATTTATTCTGTTTGATCATCTCCTGGTATACTTCAAGCTCGGCTGAAAATTCCATATCATGTACAGAAGTTACCCCCAGGCTGTTGGCATGTTTTACAGCTGCAGCAACCGCTTCTTTCTTTTCATAAAGAGAAGCCTCCGGGATATGCTGCTTGATCAGATCGATAGCACTGTCTTTTAAAATACCGGTCGGCTCACCAGTAACCGGGTCTTTTTCAATAATTCCGCCTTCTGGAGATTGCGTATTCTTTGTAATACCGGCAATTTTTAAGGCCAGGCTGTTAACAAAAACAGCATGTTTATCCATACGGTCAACACAAATAGGATTATCCTGCGTTACTTTATCCACCCACTCTTTGTTTGGTAGTTGAGGGTGGTCGAACTGCAAGTGGTTCCAATCACCATTAAGAACCCACTTTCCTTTATCAATTTCCCGGACTTTCATTTCAATGCAAGCAATGAATTCCTTTTTACTCCTGACATTACGCAGTTGAATGCCGGAAAGTGCAAATCCACCATCAATAAAATGGGTATGGCTGTCAATAAATCCCGGAAGCACTAAGTCTCCCTTTAATTCGATCACATTAGTATTAATAGAGATCGTCGGTTTAATATCCGCCTCAGATCCAACCCGGAGAATTCTATTCTTTTTAAGGGCTAAAGCCTCTGCCCAGGGCTGTCTGGAATTGACTGTATATACAGCCCCGTTTAGAAGTGCAATATCTGCTCTTTCTTCTTTCATGGATTAAAATCTCACTCCAAATCCTACTCCAGTCTTAAATCCCCCCAGCTTAATAGAGATACCTTCAATCGAATCAGATGCTGCTAAATAGCCTCCGCTTATTTCAATGTACACATTTTTTAAAACATCAATATTCAATCCCCCATCTATTCTGTATCCAATAGCAGAACCTGACACTTCAAGCCCCATTGCCTCTTCCCTGTAATTCACATAAAATGTTCCGGTCTCTACTCTATACCCCACTTTATCTGATATTCTCCCCTCATAACCGAAACCGCCGGAAAAATAATTCTGGTTGGATTCAGCCTCCTCTGCCAGCAGGGTAGTAGTTCCTTTTGCCAATAAAAAACCATATCCGGCCCAGACATAAAATCCTTCGAATACATTGACTCCAGCTTTGATCTCCGGATAAAACAATCCTTTTCCATAAATATCTTTAAAATCCTTATCTGCTGGAATAAGATAATTACTTGTTCCATAAATAAAAACATTATCTCCCAAAGTTATTCCGGCTAATAGAAATACTGCAATCACTACCCCATAAAATGACCTTCTCATCCTCACCTCCCCATCAATATCCCTGAGTATTATACTGTCGCCTCATTCGAAGAGGCTAATATTTGCCCATTTGTTCCCAGGGCAACTGCTCTATACAAATAAGTCTTAGTCCTTTCCAGGTATTTATCATCATAAATAAATGTCCCTCCCGGAGCATTAGAGCCTTCAATCTCTTTGACAATATTATATGTGCCGCCAGCTTCCTTCCTATAAATGATGTATTTTGAAATTGTTACTGAACCAATATTTCCAGCCGACAGCTCAATTTTCCCATACTGCCTTTGAACTAGCCAGGCTCTTTCTTCACCTCTTGAAGCTTGAATAGATAAATTTATATTCCGTACTATTACAGAAATTGCATAGGAATCTTGCTGTCCATTAGTATCTGTAGCAGTAGCGGTAATCACATATGATCCCCCCAGATAGGCAGTAGTATCCCAGACACACTGGAAAGGAGCTGCAGTATCCGTATGATATAAAATACCATCAATGAAAAATTCGACTTTTGTAATCCCAAAGTCATCAGTTGCTATTACCTGTACAGTCACTGAATCTTTTACTTCTGAATTATTAGCCGGATAAGTTATTATAATAGAAGGAGGCTCGTCTGTGGAGATTATTTCAAACAAATTATTGCTGGTATCGACAAGAGTTCCGCTACTTTCGCTTATTCTAACTAGGCAATCATCAGATACATCATCCGGAATCTCCCAGTAATAAATGCCATCATTTTTGGTTGAAGAAACAATTGTTTTCCAGTTTTCTCCATCATCAGTTGAATATTCGATCTTAACTCTCCCTACTTCCCCTTTTGTCACCCAGGTGATATTATGTTGGGACCCGACCAGCCAGTTTTCACTGCCATTAGGAGATGTAACCCGCAAAGCCCCTTGTTCTGAGTCTCCTTCCCATCCAGCGATCCTGGCCATAAGCCACCAAAAAGCTCCACCCTTAAGAACGCAGTTTAAACGTTGAGAATGAGCACAACTTCCACACTGATAAACCCAATCCGCTAAGTCGCTATTGGGATTAGCGGCTAACCACTCTTCAGCCCAATTTCCTCCATCATAGGAGCAACCATCATTAGCTCCTTTGTTTAAATAGTAATTGCCATCAGGATCATAACTTTCAATATCCGCAAAATCAAAAAGGAGCTTATTATTTTCTTCACAATAATCCCTTATCTGGTTATTTCTTTTATTTAGATTCCCTTCGACACCACTTCCATCCAGATGCCCAGTCATATAAACAAAAGTAACATCCGGATACTGATCTTCAAGTGCAGACATTGCATCCAGATATGTTTTTATTCCTGCTCGAGTGTTATTACTTACTCCCCCACACCATGACCAGATCACTACATTCCTGTCATTATTAGCCAGGTTCAGCATATAAACAGTCGCATCTCTCCATCCGAGATCACCATTATACCCCAAATCATTTGCTCCTCCTTCTCTACCCCAGTAATCATTGAGAAACTTACCGGTTTCCAATCCCCAGCTCGAATAGGAATAGTAATATATGGTGCCCTGGTTACCTCTGTATGTCTCTATTCCGGTAACCAGCTGACTGCCGTGAGAAGTATGGCCGTATCCGATTCTCATGCTGTCTTTGGCTTCTAAAATCCAGGTATCTGGTATTTTTGAGATATCAGTACAATTATGGTCGATTATTACAGCTTCTTGAGCCTGTATATTTGAAGCAAGGAAAAGAATAAATAATAAAATATATATATGCTTGAGCATTCAATATCCTCCTTTATTCAATCCACTTAAATAATTCAGGTCCACCTGGATTTCAGAACAAATGTCGATATGAATGATACTTAGAAAATGGGAAATAGTAAATAGGGAGATGAAATTCGGGTATGGCTTGTGCT
>JAUWTR010000195.1 GCA_030614645.1 Candidatus Aminicenantota bacterium | reverse complement strand
GGTATTTTATGTAGAAGAGGAACTTTTTCTCGTGTGATTGAATCTTCTGTTCTATATATTCCTCCGATAACAGTGGTGCCGCCGTCCGGTATCATAACTGTAGTCTGGGCGCTCTGAGTGGTTATAGGAGGGATGCCATTGACCAGGTTAGCGAAGTCGGCTGCATTGTTTCTGATTTGAATCGTCATAATGATAGTACCTTCGGCGGTGATCTGGGGGGTGGCAATTAATTCCAAGGCAGCGTTTACATACCGGGTTGTTACTGTAAAATTGGCGACTGTTTGTACAGGGATTCGCCTTCCCTGGATGATCTGTGCTTCCATATTATTTTGAGTTGTTACTTTTGGAGCTGAAATAATCCGGCCTGTACCTGATGTTTCAAGTGCTGATATTGCCATGTCCAGTCTAAAGGTATCTAGAACATTAGCCATTGAAAGACCTACGGCAGTTGAAAATGATGGAGCCGGCAGGTTGATCCCATATCCTGCCAGAGGACCGCCGATACCTTTGGTCACGATTCCCTGAGGGATGAGAGCTCCGTCAGATTGTATACTATTGGGGAATTGTAATGATGTTTGATTTCCATAAAAAGGATCCGCCATTCCCCTCCAGCCCCACTGGATTCCGAGGTTACGGACAAAATTCGAAGAAGCTTCGACGATACGAGCTTCGATTGAAACCTGAGGAGTTGCTGTGTCGAATACATCAATAAGTTTTTCCAGGAGCGCTATTGTATCTTCAACATCAGTGATTATCAAGGTGTTAGTGCGGGGGTCGATTATGAGTTCTCCCCGGGAGGAGATTTTGCTGCTTAATAATGCCTGGACATCAGAGGCTTTTGAATATGAGAGAGTATATGTTCTGGTTATCAGAGGTCCCGACAATTCCTGGCTTTCTCTTAACTTTTGTATTTGTTCCCGTTCTCGCGTAAGAACTGTAATGGGAGCAACCCTTAGTATGTTTCCTTCTATAGAATAACCCATGCCATTTTGCTTAAGAATCAGATCGAGCGCTTGATCCCAGGGTACATCGACCCAGCTTATGTTGACTGAACCGGTAACTCCCGGATCAAGGGTAACATTCAAACCGGCATGTTCAGCTAAGTAGAATATAACCGCTTGTAGTTCGGCATCTTTAAATCTCAGAGAAAGTAAGCTTCCCGTGTATTTTTTTTCAGAATCAGCAAGGGTTTTCCGTCCAAATTGTTGAATAGGGGGAGCTTGTTCAGTTTTTTTACTGCTTTGTACTTTTTTAGGCTCAGGTATATCTGGATTTGTTTTGACAGGTTGTTTTTCTGCAATCTCTGGTTTGGTTTTTTCAACCGGGAGGTCTGCTTTGGTTTTTTCTTTTTCCAGAACAGAGTCCGCATAGAAGGAGATCGTCAATTTATTATTTCTGTTGTCCATAGAATAAAATATTGGTTCATTTAAATCATAGACCATACGGGTAATGGTGTATGGGTCGGAGACTTGAAATTGGGCAGCGCGCAATTTTTTCACTCCGAATTTTTGAATAGAGTAATTTGAAGGTTTATTTGAGAATAAAGTATTATGTAGATCGATGACTAACCGAAGAGGATTGTTAAGGACAAACACATTCGGAATTGTAGTTCCGGTCAAGTCAGCAGTTATATCTAGTCGTTCGTTGCTGTTAGTGATATTGATATCTTTAAGATAAACTAAAGATGCCTGCTTGTTTTCAATTGCTGATTTTACATCAGGATTAATATTATATCCGGCCTGGGCTTTCTGAAATTGATTTAATTCGATTATTGTATTGTTTTGGCTGGAATAAATCCGGTATGGCACTTTCTCTTTTACATCAAGCAGGAGGCGAAGCCTATTTCCCTCTCTTTCCTCAAACTTGATGTTTTTTATGAGAGATGATTTTTCAGGTGAGATTTTGGGTTTTTGGTCATATCGAATTTTGTCTATGTCCACAGCTATGGTAGCAGGAAATTCTTTTAGATAGAATGAATCAAGTATTGAGAGGCTGGAAGTGGACTCAAGAACAACCTTGGTATTCAGATTTCCCGACTGAATAGATATATTATTTATATATCCAGGCGGTTTACTGTAACCTTCGGCTCCACTTCCAAGAGATAGGATGCATAGAAAGGAGACGGCTATAATGAATTTTTTCCCTTTCATGTTATCTCTCCTCTGGGTTTATTTCTTTTGTGATATCTTTTGATCTGTACATGGAAACACCCCTTTCTTTTGTCTTTCGGAAAACCACTTTTGAATCATTGATAGATAGAACGAATCCATCAGCAACCTTGGTTCCAACCCTTAATTGGAGAGGGAATCCCTGGGGCCCATTTATAATTGCAGTGAAGTTATCCTTTATTTCAGCAATACCGATAAGTACGATATCACCAATCATCATTTGTGAAATACCCTCTCGCTTAGCAGTTTCACTTACATCTCTTCCAGCTAGCAGATCTTTAAATGGATCTCTTCTTCCTTCTGAATCATAAATGAACATCTTTTTTCCCAGGATATCCGCTGTGGTTTTTTTTTCTTGATTAATCTCGGCTTGCTGATTATTTTCTGTTTGCTGGGCATGGGAAAGCTGGAAAACTGGGAATATTAATCCAATCATAATAATAACTATGATAATTTTTTTCATTTGTTCCTACCTGTGTTTGATTGTTGTTTTTCTTCAGGAGGGGGCGGTTCTCTGAAAATGTAAGTCTTGGCAGTTGTAGTGGCGGATATGGTAGAAAAATCGGATTGATCTCTGAGCGCTGTGATCTTAAAATTTTCTATATTAAAAAGACGGGAGAAATTAGCAAGTTGGTTGAAGAATGTGGCAAGGTTATGGTAACTGCCGCTTATTTTCATATTTATCGGTTTTTCCGAGAAATATTCTTTATCGATCAGGGGTTTGGAGATAAACTCTCTGATATTTATCCTAGAATCATAGGCGAGCTCTTGTATTCTTCTTAAAATTATGTCAATTTCTTCTTTTTGAGGGATTATAGTCTCAAGTTGGTTAAGCTTGATATTCATGGCGATAAGTTCTTTTTCAATCGCTTGAAGTTCCTTTTCTTTCTGTTTTAAGATTTTTACTTCATTTTCAGTTCTTATTCTTTCTGAACTTATATTTTCAAGTTCATTATTTTTTGGCCGGTAATACAAAAGAAAAAACATGCCGAAGATAACAACGGCGATTACAACATGTCCATACCAGGGCCAGTCTTTCATTTCTCCCCCCCTTTTGTGTCAGGTTGAAGCGGTGTTATATGGCGGGGTGCTAGCTCAGCAGTCATAGAAAATTCCAGATACTCACTGTTTTGTACGTTTCTCAATGTAGAAGAGATGAGATCGATTTTGGTCAAGTATGGGCTTTCTTTCAAGTTGCGAATATAGTCAGCCAGCAGGTTGTTTGACATCGCTTTTCCTTTGATACGGATTTTGTTTTCAGAAAAAGAGGTTTCTGTCAACCAGACCCAATCAGGGATAGTACTGCTCAGTTCATCCATAATGATAACTGCATTTCCTTGACGGGATTGTAAATCATTAATCAAATTTATTTTATTTGCTAAGGTTTCTTTGTGTGCTTCCAGTTGCTGTAATTTTTCCGATACCTGCTGTAAGCTTTTTTTCTCCTGTTGGGCAGCTTCAAGAAGGACCTGCTCTTCAGATATCTTATTTTTTTGGAAGAAGAAAAGAACCGCTATTGCTGCAATAGCAAGGAGGATAAATAAGCTGTATAGCGGAGTAGTCTTTTTTTCTTTGAATGCAACTTCAGGCGCTCTGGGAGCTATCTTGACATCTTTTTTTTCAGGCTTTAGTAAGTTTATCCTGATCATTTTATTTTTCCATTTTTCTTGTTGCCAATCCTGCAGAAACCCCGAACAGGGGGGCCATCTCATCAAAATAAATAGGATCGAACTTCTTTACATCGTGGGTGATTTTCAGGAATGGATTCAAGATTTCGGTCTTTATATTGAATTTTTGATCAAAATTATTCTTCAAATCTTTTAATTTAGAAAGCCCTCCGCTGAGAAAGATAAATTCAATTTTCTTTTCGTGCGTATTACTGGCTTCATAAAATGAGAATGTTTTTTCAATCTCTTCAAGCAGGTTTTGGATGTTAACATTAAGGCCTGCTTCTAATTGTTCCGGCTGGATATTTTTTACCGGAAGGCCTTTGAGCAGCTTTTCTGCGTCATCAAAGCTTATATTCAGGTCCTTACTGAGGTTCTCAGTAAACAAGGACCCTCCCAGAGATAGGTCACGGAAAAGCTGTGGCATTCCCTTTTCAATGATGATCAAATTGGTAATATTTGCTCCAAGGTTAATAATGGCAAGAGTTTTATTCTTAACGATCTCAGGATAATTGATCTCCATGATATTCTGTAGGGCAAATACATCCACTTCAATTGCCTCCAAATTTTTGCGGGCTTGATTAGTAATATTACTGTAGCTTGCTATTTTGTCTTTCTTGGCTGCTACTAATAGAATATCGAGGTTCTTGTCTTGAGAATGGTCGGGGGGTTTTAGAATGGAGTAAT
>JAUWTR010000349.1 GCA_030614645.1 Candidatus Aminicenantota bacterium | reverse complement strand
TCCACTGTGCCCTTAAAAAGCAGCCTTCCCATGTCAGCTAAAGAACATAGTTCAGTTCCCGGTTGGAAATTGGTCAGGGGGACAACCGGGTCTCCTTGGAAAACATTTTGGGAAAGGATCATACCATTAGTAGGAGCTTTTACAGTGGAATCAATGCTGCGGTTGTTTAGCTGAATGCGGCCTTTTTCCATAAGCCTGAATTTATCCTGGGCGATTTTAAATCTTAAGCTGCCTTCATTGTAAATCGATTCACTGGCTTCCATATCAGAACGGGATATGAGTGATTCCTTAAAAAGCTTAAGATATCTATCCCGGTCTGCCCGGAGTTTATCCAAAGAAATTTGAGCCATTTCCATGTTCCGTCTCGTATCGACGTACTCTACAGGGGTTGGGTTAGGGGAGATCTTAAACAATGTTTTTCCTTGCTTGACTGAGTCTCCGACTTTGAACATAACTTCCGCGACTATGCCTGAAATGGTCGATTTGACATTGATCTCCTGTTCCGGCTCGATCGTTCCCACAGCCAGAGCCTTTTCACTGATTGTTCCCTTTGTGACTTCCACAAAATTTAAGGTTTCTTCATTTTTTTTGCCGGAAAAGAGCAAAACAATGAAAACTCCTACAAATACAATAGCTAAAATTCTCCAAATCCATTTTTTCATGATTCACCTCAGATTTTTTCCATTACATATTTAATACGCATTCGAGAGGAAAAAAGTTCCTATGGCTTTGAAAAAAGGTGATTCCAAATAAAATTCCTTTAGAATATAAAGTAGTTTTGATATGCTAATTAAATCTGACTAAGAAAAAAAGGAGATAGTATGAAAAGATCAGTAGTAATTTTAACTGTTATTTTTGTCTTATTTTCCCTGTCTTGCGCAACACAGGACGAACAATCCGAAAGAGAAGCCGAAATGCAAAAAGAGCTTGCTAAGATTAAATATGATGTACCTGATGAGCCTGATGTTAATTATGACGTTTTGGATAATATTGATATCTCAAACTCAGAATTCGGGATCGTTACTCTACCCGAAGAGCTTGGGAAAACATTAAATGGTCTGTTTTCCAAGTACACAAAGATTGTAGCTCCTAATGGCAAACCCATTCATATTTTTGGCCAATCAGGCGTAAGTGATCTCCAGGTTGCAAGAGCAAGAGAGATATTGAAGTATCATCTGACAGATGCTCCCGGTACTCAGTATGGTGAAGATAAATCCGGGGTTGCTAACAGAATGGGTGATGTAAGAGCAACCCTCTGTTATACAGATACTCAGCTTAAGGCATTTGCATTATATGATATTATTGATAAAACAAAATTGGCCACTCAGGACCTTTATGCGACAGAATCTCCGGTCGAAGGATCTTATGAATATATCAATAATAAAGGAAAGCCCGGGGAGAGATTCTCTAGAGATGCTTCATATGAGGAAATATTTCATCTTGTCCATGACAAAGGGATGCAGCATGTAGTTCCTGCCTACCATAAAGAAATAGAAGATGCTGAAAAGGTTGCTGTTGAGGAAAAAAGGTATTTTTACGGCCGTCTAGCGCCGCATGAATATATTATTACAGGTTTTGATCTATATTTCGGCTTGTGGGAGCATAATCCTCAGGATGACGGAAAATCTTTTGGAGATGAATACCCTTTTCATACAAAGGCGGAGATGAAAGAAGGCGACCCTCTTCTTTATGATCTTGTTGAAAAATGGTGGCCAAAATATTTAACCTATAATGCCTATATTGATCCATCCTTTGAAGGTACATTTTCAACAGTACTTGATAAAGAAACTGAATATACTTTTAAATCACAATACCTTGTCACAATAACCTTAACCGGAAAGAAAAACACAAATGTTTTAGGCAACTCTCAGGGTAACATGTTGAAAGGAAATGATGGGGATAATATTATTACGGGCGGAGAGGGAAATGACACTTTAAATGGTGGGGAAGGAACTGATACTGCAGTATTTAGCGGAGACTATTCGGAATATAAAGTTGAAAAAACTGAAAACAAATATACAGTAACTGACTCTGTTGAAGGCCGTGATGGAAAAGATGAACTAACAAATATTGAAGTCCTCCAGTTTAAGGATAAAAAGATCACAAATAATAAATAAGTATAATGTCCCCGGATTAGGATTATAGCCATGAGATCTAAAATCGGTTTGATTACTGGTATATGCTGCGGTGCTGCCGGTATTGCTGCCGCGATTATCTTCGGAATTGTCCCACTTTTAAGGCATAGTGTCCCCGTAGAACTGGAAAATAGCACAATGGATACTTCTGGTGGTTATGTTATCATCGTATCCAGAAAAGCAGATGATGTATATACCCAGGCGATTGCCATTTCAAAAGAGATTCATCCTGAGGCAGATAAGTTGGTATTTTCTCCAACCAACCTTAAGGATGTGAAAGCAAAATTAGAGAAACTGCAGCCACGTTATGCCTTGCTATTTATGACTCCTGAAGAAATTGATGTCAATTTTGCCTGGAAATGGCTGAAAATGGCTTCCGAAATTGATAATGACCCTTTTGTTGATCTTTGTTACGGATTTATCACCGGGAGAAATGCTGAAGCTGCAACAGCATTTATGAAAAGAATCAAGGCTGCAGCCTCAGGAAAACTAAAACTTGCCGGGAAAATGATTGATAACCTTGGTCCTAATACACAGGCTCAGCCCAGTGCTTTTTATCAGAACCGTGGCAACTTTATGATACCCGTTTTTTCCGAAAGGTTCTCCCTGGAGACTATCTCTCATGGCACTCGGGGTTTTACAAAAGAACGCCTCAACAGTATGGATGGGGCCGGTATTATCCACTGGGGAGGGCATGGTTACCCTGACCGTGTGGTTGACAGCTTAAATGGTCTCTATGTACAAAAGCTCAAGCTGTCTCCC
>JAUWTR010000379.1 GCA_030614645.1 Candidatus Aminicenantota bacterium | reverse complement strand
ATCATATATGCTTTGACTACTCGTTCCGGGTCCCTATCCCGGGCTACAGCCAGATCTGTTTGGGACATGCACAATGAACACCCATATAAATTAATTTTTTCTATTCCGATTTTTTTCATAAGTTTTTCCTTTTTCCTATTATCAGGGTGCATAAGTCAGACCACCGGAAACACGGATTACCTCTCCGTTGATAAAGCTTCCTTCCTGGGAGCAGAGGAAATAAATAAGATGGGCAACATCTTCGGCAGAGCTGATTTTTTTCAAAGGACAGTGTTTCATCCAGAAGTCATGGAGTTGTACGGCCATATGTTCTTTTGTCATTTCGGTTTTAACATATCCTACAGTGACAATATTAGATGTTATCCCTTTGGGGCCGTATTCTTTAGCAAGTGTCCGGGTCATACCAATAAGTCCGGCTTTGCTGGCGGCATAATTTACCTGGCCGCTGCAGCCATCCTGGGCCAGAGATGATATATTAATGATCCGCCCGCTTTTATTGGATATAAAATGCATTAATAAACTGCGAGTGATATAAAACGGGCCGGAGAGGTTGGTATCCAGGACCTCACTCCATTCTTCATCACTCATTATAACAGCGGCATTATTTCTGACTACAGCAGCATTGTTTACTACTGCATGGATATTTTCAAAGTTACTTAAAGCTTTTTCAACAACCTTTTCCACCTGCTTTGGGTCTTTGATGTCAAGCTGAAAGGATTTAATTTTAAGTTCAGAGTTTATCTTTTTTGCCAGGCTGACTGTTTCTGCGGCTTCTGCTCTATTTTTAATATAGGTAAAAGCACATCCCCATCCTTTTTCAGCAAATTTGAGGACGGTTGCCCTGCCGATTCCTCTAGAACCGCCGGTTATAAATACATTCATAGCTTACTCTCTAAATCTTTTTATTAATGAACAACAGTTTATCCCTCCGAATCCAAAGGAGTTTTTTAACATGATATTTATCTGATGGTCTACTGGTCCGTCTTTACATACGTCAAGGTCGACTTGGGGGTCGAGTTCGTCTATATTGATGGAGGGATGCAGTTTTCCATATTGCATCTGGAGGATGCCGCCGATTGTTTCAACAATAGGAGCTGACCAGCAGACATGGCCCAGCATGGATTTCGGGGCATTCAATTTTATTTTATAGGCATGTTTTCCAAATGCCATTTTTATAGCATTGATCTCCTTTATGTCACCAATTGTAGTTGCTGTGGCATGGCAATTAACATAGTCTACTTCTTCAGGACGGGTGCCGGTCATATGGAGTAGTTTTTTTATAAGCAGTCCCTGGGTTTCATCTGAGGGAGCCGGTAGATGATCGGAGTTGGAATTAGCTGCAACTCCTAAGAGTTCGGCATAGATCTTGGCGCCGCGTTTGCGGGCAAATTTCAGCTCTTCCAGGATTATCGTACCGGCGCCGTGGGAAGGGACAAAGCCGCTTCGGTTTATGTCAAAGGGGCGGGATGCTGTTTCCGGTCTGTCTATATATTTAGGATCAGTGACTAGAGTATTGAGAAATGCCATAGCATGTACATCAGCTGCGGTCATATCGAAAATTGCTCCTGAGGTTATGGCAATATCGCTTTCTCCACTGGTTATATCACGAAATCCCTCTCGGAGGGCAAGATTTCCGCTGGCACAGGCTCCGCCCAGGGTCATAGTAGGTCCTTGAGCTTTGAGAACCTCTGATATTGTAGCCGGGATATTGGGGTCAAGAGCTTCGACTCCGAAGAGGGGATCGATATATGCCGGTTCCTCTTCAAACTGATGATTATTTTTAAGAATATATTTTGAATTGAAATTATGCCCACCGACCGGGACACTTATGCGAAAGGGGTCGGTTTCTGCTTCGAACAACCCTGCATCCAGGAAGGCGTAAATAGCGGTCAAGGTGGTTGCTTTATTGGAGAAGGTCATAGTACGGAAGAGCTTGCGGAGTTTTTTGTGCAGTTTTTCAGAGAGTTGTTCTCTTATATTGTCCAGAGCAGCTTTAGTATCGTATGCGCCTAAATCTCCGCCTAATTTACATTCGATCTCTGAAAGATCTATAGATTCCCACTTCTTTATTCCTGAGTTCCCAGCTATTAGATTATGGTAGTAATCCTCGAGGGTTTCACCAAGGGGATTGATTGTTCCCATACCTGTGATGACTACTCTTTTATTCCCTATCATTTTTTAAAAAATGTATTATATCACAACTAACCTGAACTATTCATAAAAAATGTCGATGTGTATTATACTTCTCTCTTAATCAGCATTTTACATTGATTCCTACAGAAACTCAATTTACCATTTCGTTCACAATATAATCTCTATTTGTAATCGACATTTTTTACTCTACGAGCGAGCCGATCTTACTGCATCTACTTTGTTGCAACGGATTCGCGGTGAATTATCACAGCTTCATCCGCTGCGCCTTGTATCTGCGACAACCTCGACTCGTGAATAATCCAGGCTAGTATGATAAAAATATGTGTATATATTGACCTAATATGAAAGATTGTGATAATAAGCTCATATCTATGCAAAGATGAGGAGAGAAATGCAAAAAAAGAAAAAGATTACAGGAAAAGAAAAAAGAGGCCTGAGCCGGAGAAGATTTATAGGTGGTTCTATTGCTGCCCTTGCTGGGACTGGATTACAGGATTCAAAAAACCT
>JAUWTR010000122.1 GCA_030614645.1 Candidatus Aminicenantota bacterium | reverse complement strand
GGCCGTATTAGTTTCCTTTGCATTAGTTTATCCCATAATTCCGTTTTTGAATAAAAAATCGACCTATATTTAAAAATTATTGTAGCACTTATCAAGACATTATGCAAGGACAATGAGGGGTCAAGTCTTCATATTCCACAATATGTTTATAAAATTATTGTAATGTGGGATATGAAGACTTGACCCCTTGATTTTATTGAGGTTTTTTTATTGTCTGGTAGACAAGCGGAAGCACGATAAGGGTTACAATCGTGGAGGTTATCAGCCCTCCCACAACTACGGTTGCTAAGGGCCTTTGGATCTCAGCTCCCGGGCCAAGGGCAAGCATTAAGGGTAAAATCCCGAAGATCGTTGTAAATGTTGTCATCAGAACCGGCCTGAGCTTGACATTAATACCTTGATATACAGCATCTTCTATTGAGCAACCCTTTTTAAGATTTCGGTGAAATGCAGACAGAAGTACCAGTCCATCTTCCAGGGCTATCCCAAAAATGGCAATAAAACCGATAGATGCCGGCACACTGAGATATAGGCCTGAGAGTTTCAGGGCTAAAATTCCACCAGTTAATGCCAGAGGGATATTGATGAGGATTATCAAAACTTCCCGGAATGAATAAAATATGGTGAAAAGGAGAAGAGCTACAATTGCCAGAGTTATCGGGGTGATGACTGAAAGGCGTTTGCTTGCCCGTTGTTGGAGTTCAAATTGGCCGCCCCATTTAACCAAATATTCAGGTGGGAGATCTACCCTCTCATCGATTTTCCTCTTAGCCTCTTCAACGAAACTGCCAATATCTCTACCCCTGATATTGCATTGAACAGTAATGAACCGTTTATTGCCTTCCCGGCTTATTACCCGCGGGCCAACAACTTCTTCTATTCCGGCTATGGATACGAGCGGGATCTGCCCCCCACCAGGTAGACTGATAAGCAGATTTTTGATCTGGTCAATATCATTTCTAAACTCTGGTTCGAATCTAAGAAAAATATCAAATCTTTTTTGTTCTTCATAGATCTGGCCAAGAGTTATCCCCCCTACCGCTGCTTCGATAGTTTCCTGGATATCTCTGATATTTAAGCCATGCCGCGCAATGCTTTCCCGCTTTAAAATAATCTGTACTTGATTCTGTCCGGTAAACTGCTCGACCTGCACATCAGCTGCCCCTTGAATCGCAGAGATCACATCTTTTATTTTAGCCGAACTTTCTTTAAGTATCTCAAAGTTTTCACCAAATATTTTAATTGCTACCTGGGCTTTAACTCCTGTAAGCAGTTCATCCAGGTTATGCGCTATAGGCTGGGTCATATTAAGATTTATTCCCGGAAACTTTTCCAGACGATGTTCAATCTCATTAATAATCTCGTCTTTACTGTTGAAATGCTTCCATTTCCGGGCAGGTGTCAGATTGATGAGTATTTCCGCATCATTAATAAAATGGGCATGGCTGCCGACTTCTCCCCTTCCAATACGACTTAAAACCCCAGTGACTTCAGGCACATCTATAAGAACTTTTTCAATTTCCGAAGTTAGTGATATTGTCTCCTGAAGGCTGATATTGGGATCATAAGTAGCCCTGAGATGCAGGGTTCCTTCTTCTAAATAGGGGATATATTCTCTTCCCAGAAAAGGAATCATACAAAGGCCTGAGACGAAGACTATAAAAGTGGCCACAAAGACCTTTGGGCGGTGTTTCCGGCAGAGTTGGAAGAAAGGCAGGTAACCTTTCTTAATCTTTCTAATTAAAAATGGTTCCCGGGATGATTTTGGCTTTTGTTTAAGGAAATAAAAAGAAAATGCCGGGACCGATATAAGCGTAAAGAGCAAAGATCCAATCAGGGCAAAAGAAATGGTATAGCCCATAGGCCGAAACATGACCCCTTCTACTCCAGAGAGGGTAAATATGGGGAGAAAGACCAGGATTATGATAGCAATAGCAAAAAAGAGGGGGCGACCGACTTCTTCTCCGGCTGAAACAATTGCCTGGATCTTGCTTTCTCCAGGAGCTTGGATATGGCGATGGATATTTTCAACCAGGATAATAGCTGCATCTGCGATCAATCCGATGGCAATAGCAAGGCCTCCGAAAGATATCAGGTCTGCAGCCAGGTTAATGCGCTGCATCATAATGAATGTGAAAAGAATTGAGAAAGGCAGCGAAAAGACTGCGACCATTGCGGAAGGAAAATCTCCCATAAACAGAAATAAAACAATGATGATAAGGATTATTCCCAGGATAAGATTGGTTGAGACTGTAGAAAAACATTTCTTAACCAAAGAAGCCTGGTTATAGAAAGGAATGATTTTTACTCCTTCCGGAAGTGAGTTGTTAATTTCGGCAATCCTGTCCTCTAAATTATCAATGACCCGGGCAGTATTGGAGCCGAACAGCTTGAGCACCATCCCAACAACCTTTTCTCCCTCCCCATTAGCCAAGGCAGCTCCTCGTTTTATCGCAGGCAGAATCTTAACGACAGCAATATCCTGGAGCCTGACCGGGGTGCCCTGATAATTTGCTAAAACGATATTATTAAGGTCTTTGATTGTTTTAGCCAATCCAATGCTGCGGACGATATATTCTTCCTTTCCCTTGGTGATAAAACTGGCTCCGATATTTTGATTGTTTTTTTTTACTTTTTCTGTAATGTCTGAAATAGACAGGCCATACTTAAGCAGGGACTGAGGGCTGATCAGGATCTGGAATTGTTTGACATCACCACCTATACTTAAGACCTGTGAGATTTCCGGGACCGACTTTAATTCGTATTTGATAAGCCAGTCCTGAATAGTCCTTAGCTCCATTGCGGACTGGCCTTTACCTTCCAGATAGTATAAATAAACCAATCCGAGTCCTGTAGCAATGGGGCCTAAAACTGGATTGTGCGCCTGTTCCGGGATCTGGCCCCGGGCTTCAAGAACCCGCTGGGATACCAGCTGGCGGGCCCAGTAGATATCGGTTTTGTCTGTAAAATAAACATTTACTATAGAAAGAGCATAAGTGGAAACAGAACGGATTTTTTTGACTTTTGGCAGCCCGAACATGGATGATTCGATAGGGTAAGATATCAACCGCTCTACCTCTTCCGGAGCCATACCATGAGCTTCTGTGTAGATTTGGACTAAAGGAGGGGATGGATCAGGGAATACATCGATCGGCAGATTATCAAAAGCAATAAATCCCAGCACTGCAACGATAACCGTAGCTAGCACTATGAATAATCGTTGTTTGAGGGAAAAGTTAATAATTTTAGTTATCATGAGGACAGTTCTCTTTAATGCACATGGGTATCCCCGGAAGTCGCTTTTGATAATTCCGCTTTTAAGGAAAAAGCACCTTCTACAACTAATTTTTCCCCTTCTTCAAGACCCGAGGTGATTATCCTGAAATTGCCAATTTTTTCTCCAATACTTACATGTCTCACCGCAAATATATTGTCATTTTCCAGCACAAAAACGGATTTTTCCCCGTCAATGATCTGAACCGCATCTTCAGGGACAGCAAGGATTTCCTTGCCTTCGGCCTCATTTTCGATATATCCCCGGACATACATATTTGATTTCAGCAGGCCTTCCAAGTCGCTGACTTCGACTCTTATCTTAATAGTTCTAAGTTTCTCGTCAATCACATCACTAATATATGTAATTTTTCCTGGAAATTCCTTATCAGGGTATAAAACAGATTTTATTACGATATTGCTTTTTTTGCTGATAAAAGGAATATCCTTTTCATATGCGTCCAGCATCACCCAGAGCATATTGAGGTCTGACACAGTAAAAAGGATTTTGTTAGGCTCAACATGTTCGCCGAGTATAATATCTCTAAAGATCACAGTCCCATTTATCGGAGAGAGCAGCGGTAGGATAGAGTCGACTATATCACACTTATACTCTTCATCTTCTATATCATTGCATTTTTTTATAAGCGCATCGATCTGTTTGTGAGTAATGCCAAATGAATGGAGCTTAGATCCTAATACTCCATACTCCGTTGTGTTTTTTTGATATTCAACCTCTCGACGCAAATACTCTTTCTCCTCAATGGCTTTTTCTTTGCGGAGCATTTTGGCGCGCTCGTATTCTTTCTGGCTGAGGATAAACTTGGCCCTAGCTCGCAGGAAATCAGCCTGGGCTTGAGCAAAGCCGGGAGAGTTGATAGTTATTAAAGGCTGCCCTTTTTTCACTTTGCTGCCCAAGTCTACAGAGAGAAAATCGACCTGTCCGTCAACAAATGAGGAGATATGGGCGGTTTTATTTTGATTAAGAGCCAGAGTTCCGGGAAGAGAGAACCGGGAAGCAATGTTCTGTTTTTGTGCTCTTCCTGTGACGATCCCCCATTCTTTCTGCTGAGCCAGGGTGACATGCAGTTCAGCATGTTCAGGTGCGAGCCCTTCCTGCTCATGGGTGTAAGCCTGAGCTTGCTCTCCTTGAGCCTCATGAGTGGGCTCTTTTTCTTTCCCTCCGCCACAAAAAGCTATTAAAATCACAGCCAAAAAAATAATAAATTTGTTCATTTTAGTTCTTCCCCAATCGCTTTTTCTAAGGCTGCCTTGTCTGCATTTAAGTTATAGAGAGCCTCTTGAAAGTCTTCCCGTATACTATAGTAGGTCCTCTGTGAGTCCAAAAAGTCGATAAGCGAGATCTCTCCTTCCTTATAGCTTATCTCTGATATTTTCAAGCTTTCTTCAGCCTGTTTTAGTAGGCCTGTCCTGAAAAGTCCGATGGTTTGTTGGGACAATTTAAACTGACTAAGCTTAGCTTTAACCTGGGTTACAAGTTCTATCTGCAAAGCCGATAATTCATCTTCCTGCTTTAGGGAAAGGTTTTCCGCTTCCGCGATTTCTGTGGATTTAAAATTCCAGAGAGGGATATCAAAGCTTATCCCGATTCCTTGGTTTTTCCCATCCAGTTCTTTTTGGCTGAAGCCGGAGAGTTTAAAATCAGGCAAACGCTGCCACTTTACAAAATTTACATTACTTTTTGTCTGTTCCAATATTCTTTCTTTTTGTTTTAAGAGAGGGTGGCTGGAAAGGGTTTTTTGGAGAAGCATTTCTTCCTGAAGGGAGATCTGCGAATATTCAAGCTGTCCGTTTACAGAAAAATCCGAAGGAAGGGCATTGCCCAAGAACTTATTAAGATTATTTTTAGCCAGGAGTATTTCTGTTTTGAGGCGGCTTAGTTCTTTCCGGGCTTTTAGGGTTTCTACATAGAGTTTGATCGCCTCCAATTCTTTAACTTCTCCAAGTTCCGCTCTTTTTTGGATCAGCTTATAAATATCCTGGATTGATTTGAGATTTTTCTGCGCTATGTCTTTGTTCTCTTCCAGCATAAGCAGCTGGTAAAATTGAGTCTTTATAAAGAATCCTATTTCAAGCCGGTTGTACTGGTATA
Source organism: Candidatus Aminicenantota bacterium (assembly GCA_030614645.1). Classification (GTDB taxonomy): domain Bacteria; phylum Acidobacteriota; class Aminicenantia; order Aminicenantales; family Aminicenantaceae; genus JAUVXM01. The sequence goes on along the minus strand of JAUWTR010000122.1, from coordinate 567 downwards.
GATATTCCGCTGCTTCCAAGTCATTTTTTCGAGCTTGAATCCTGTAATGCCTTTTAAAAGGGTTTTCAATCGGTTGAGTTATTCTTAATCCCCCTGTATTTCTTTTGTCAATCCCGTTATATGCTTTGGCTTTTCCCGTAACCAATTCTATCTCAGGATTAATTAATCTTTTCGAGGAGGCATACGAGGCTTTTTTTGCTTCTATCGCCCGCAGCTGCGCTGAAATAAGAAAATTGTTTGCGAGGCCGATTTGGATGAGCTCTTTCAGATCAAATTCATTCTTTGTTTCCGAAATAAGGGTGGCAGGAAACAGAAATATAAGCGCCAAAAATGCAACTAAGATTTTTTTCATGACTACATATTATATCAATAAAGTAGGAATAAAAAAACAAAATAATTCCAGGAGTTTCCCCATTTTTTCTAAGAATCTGGGCAATAAGCAAGAATCAGGTTAACTTGCCTGAATTATTCACGAGTCGAGGTTGCTGCAGATGCAAGGCGCAGGGGATGAAGCTGTGGTATTTCACTGCGAATCCGCTGCAACAAAGCAGATGCGGTAAGATCGGC
>JAUWTR010000350.1 GCA_030614645.1 Candidatus Aminicenantota bacterium | reverse complement strand
TTTGAGATATTAAAAAACAGCGAAGTCATCTTGACATCGGGAAAAAAATTAAGCGAATATCAGGAGTGGCTAAATTTCCTGGAACAATTTTCTCTTCAAGATTTTTCCCCAGGCTATTATCAGATAGCTGTCCGTTTATTCAAAGACGACAACTTACTAACATCTGAAAGTGAGCGATTTGAAATCACTTCAGCCCAGGGCTTTCCTCGGCCATGGGTGCAAAACAGTTCTTTTTTTCCCCTTTCACATCCTGGTTATTCCCTCATTATGGGAAAGCAGTATTTTAACAAAGGAGAAATAGATATAGCCCGGGTAGAACTGGAGAGAGCCCATCAAAATCAGCCAGATTCGCAAGAAATTTCATTGCCTTTAGCCAATGTCTATTTTATCTTTAAAGAGTATGAAAAAACCAAAAAGGTTCTGCTCCCTTTTGCGGAATCTGAAGATGTCAAATATGGAGTCCTTTTCCTTTTGGGTAAGACCCATCATGCTCTCGGTGAATTCGATAAGGCGATATTCCTTTTTGATAAAGCGATAGATCGTTTCGGTGTCAATATCTTCCTGCTTAATTCTCTGGGAGATTGTTATTTTAACCTAGGGAAACTGCGGGATGCATTAGCTGCCTGGGGAAAATCTCTGGAGATTATGCCCGATCAACCCCAATTAAAGGAAAAGGTTTTATCCATCAGAGAGAAGAAATAAAGCTTGCTACGATAGGAATTTCTTTTCCCCTTAAAGTTAGCTGTTTTCTGTCAAAACAATAGGGAGACCACCACAGCTGAAACTTGAAGCAAAGGTCAGTGATTTCAATGTTAGATTTTAATATAAAGGAGTTAAAATGAAAAAAGTATTTATATTTTTTCTTCTGGTTATTGCCACCTTAACCTTTATTTGGGCAAATACAGACAAACGTCCTCTGACTGTGGATGATTCTCTAAATATTATCACAGTCAGGGATGTCCAGCTGTCACTTGATGGAGCAAGGGTTTTTTACGGATTAAAAAAACTGGATTGGCCTAAAAATGATTATAAAAACACCTATTTTATGTGTGATTCAGACGGAAAAAATAAAAAAATATTTTTGAGAGAGGACCTGAAAGCAAGTCGTTTTAAGTTCTCCCCGGACGGGAACTTTCTTAGTTTTATAAGCATAGCTGATAAAAAAAGCCATATATTTCTTATTCCGGTAGATGGTGGAGAAGCACATAAATTAACCAAACATGCTGTTAATGTGAAGGATTATATGTGGCAGCATGATTCCAGTGCAATCATATTCAAAGCTGATGAAGCCAGAACTTCAGAGGAACAGAAGGAGTATGAACTGGGAGCTGATGCAATATTTGTGGATGAGGCTCCCAATGGAAGGGAAAACGCCCGGTTCAGCCGCCTATGGTACTTTGACCTGAAGACAAAGAAAGAAACTGTGATCTGTGAGGAAAATCTTATGATCAGCGATTTTGATGTTTCCAGAGATGGGAAGCGGATTGTTTTTGTGGGAAGGCCTGACATGCGGACAAACTACCCATTTTTAGCAGAACTGTTCACGATAAATACCGATGGGACTGATTTTCTCCAAATCACAAATAATAAGGGGCCAGAAGATAGCCCTAAATGGTCTCCAAACGGGAAAACAATACTTTTCCATGCTTCTTATTTATCTGTAGAAAAAGGAAAGTTTGATCTCCACAATGGCTATTTCTGGCTTCTGGATATGGAAACAGGAAAATTCCGCCGGCTAGAAAGTCAAAAACAGGGGGAGAATTATGGGGGGATCTCCGCCTGGGGGCCAGAAGGAAAATATTTTTATTTTAATGAACTGCATGGCACTAATACTAATCTTTACCGCATCCAGATCAAAACCGATACCCTGGAAGCTATGACCGGGATCACAGGCACACTCTGGACAAAATCCTTTTCAGCTGACATGCAGAAAATGGCCTTCACTCTCCAGGATTATAAAACCCCGGCTGATTTATATGTTTCTGATCTGCGCCTAGAAAATCAAGTACGCATTACTGATGCCAATCCCTGGATCAGGCAGGAGATTCTCTTATCTTCGGCCAGAACAGTGCAGTGGAAAAGTAAAAAAGATGGATTAAAGATCGAAGGAATGTTTTTCCTGCCGGGAGACCACAGAAAAGGAGATAAAGTTCCTTTAGTCGTACATATACATGGTGGTCCGGCTGGAGTAGTAGAAAGTTTATTCCGGCCTCTATTTCATATCTACGGTGGCCTGGGTTATGCTGTGCTGGGCCCCAATTATCGTGGCTCTACCGGCTACGGCGACAAAATACTACGGGGTCTTATGGGTGAGGTAGGCGATGGAGAGCATGTTGATGTGATGAGTGGAGTGGATTATGTTATAAAAAATTTTGATGTAAATCCAAACCAAATGGCAGTTCGAGGTTGGAGCTGGGGTGGAGTCAGTACAGGCTATTTGATCACCCATGTGCACCGTTTTAAAGCAGCTATGGCCGGAGCTGGAGTCTACAACTGGTTTGCCGAGACAGGGCCAGGCTTTAATTTTGATGTAAGCTTGTGGTACATTGGCTGCACCCCATGGGAAAATCCTCAAGAGTGGACCAAGCGCTCTGCTTTTTTCTTCGCAAAAAATGTTAAAACTCCCACTCTTTTGATTCATGGAGGGGCTGACACGACTTCCAGCTTTAATCAGAGCTTAATGTATTATACTGCTCTTCGAGATATCGGGAAAATACCGGTGCGTTATATCAAATTACCACGCCAGGGTCATGGGATAGATGAACCTCGCTTGCAACGTACTGCTTTGGTGGAAGAGATTCGCTGGTTTAAAAAGCATGTGGAAGGAAAAGACTGGCAACCGGCTAAAAGAAAATAATATGCGGCCTCTATTTTCTTTTTT
>JAUWTR010000166.1 GCA_030614645.1 Candidatus Aminicenantota bacterium | reverse complement strand
TAAACCGGGTTTCCTTTCTCCTGTTCTTTGCTCTCACATTAATAATTTATTTTATTCTTGGTTTTATTCCCAAAGCCAAATCCAGCACCATAAATGAAGCTACAATCCAGAAATCTTTTCCGTCACAAGACATAATCCTTCCTCCCCTTCAAGAAAGTATTGAGACAATAAAAAAAGGCAAGACCCTGTCGGATATTCTGGAAACATATAATTTTTCTCCGGCTGAGATATATAAGCTCAGAGAAGAAGTCAAGCCTGTTTATGATCTGGCCAAAATCAAAGCAGGACAGAAATTAAAACTCTTTTCCTTTGAGGGTGGAACAGTTGTTACTCTAGAATATGGCATTGACTCCGAATCCTACCTCCGGATCGAAAAAAATGACAACTTTTATTATGCTGAGATAAAAAAATACCCCTTTAAGATAAAGACCTCTCTTATCTGGGGAGTGATCGAAGATATGCTTATTGCCGCCATTGACCAGGCTGGCGAGACAGACCAGTTAGCCATTAATATAGCCGATATATTCGCCTGGGATATTGATTTTTACGCTGACATACGTTCCGGTGATTACTTCAAAGTTCTAGTCGAGAAAAAATATCTTGAAGGTAAATTCACAGGCTATGGAAAAATCCTTACCGCTGAATTTACTAACCAGGGCAAGACCTTTAAAGCTTTTTTTTACACTTACTCGGACACAAAAAAATGGGATTATTTTACCTATAACGGCAACTCATTAAGAAAAGAATTTCTGAAATCCCCCATAAACGGAGCCCGAATAACCTCCCGTTTTAGCCACAGCCGCCTGCATCCTATCTGGAAAGTCTACCGCCCTCACTATGGAGTCGATTACGGCGCTCCCATTGGCACCCCAGCACAGGCCACTGCAGACGGGACTATCATCTTTACGGGCCGCAACGGAGGTTCGGGCCGCATGGTGCAGATACGGCACAAGAACGCCTATGAAACCATGTATCTTCATTTAAGTCGCTATGGAAAAGGGATCCGTAAAGGAGCCAAAGTAAGCAGCGGACAGATTGTCGGCTATGTGGGCTCTTCCGGCTTATCAACCGGTCCCCACCTGGATTACAGAATCAAATACCACGGAAAATACGTAAATCCCCTAGCCCATAAATTTAAACCTGTAGCTCCTTTAAGAGAGGATTTTTTATTAGATTTCCAACAAAAAGCCGATTATCTGAAACTGGCTCTGGATGCCCCCTATCTTGTATTTAAATGTTTCAGCGGATATGCTCTCTCTCCAAACCAATCAGAATTGGCAAGCGAGTGAACCTATTTTATCTTCTTGATCTTGGTGCCGCTTGAACCCCGGCTGGAAGAAGTGCTTCTAACCCTAGTTCCGCTTGACCTTGAAACAGTTCCACGAGAAACTGAAGTGCTGCTTCCACTTGATCTTCCACTCGTTCCGGATGAAGCTCTGATCTTACGCCCGGAAGTACCTTTATATTTTCTCCAATCTTTCAGCTGCCGCCTGGTGACCACACTCCGTCCATAACGACTCGGGTAATAACCGCCATAATAGCCGCCATAATAACCACCATAGTAACCACCATAATAACCCAAGTAAGAACCATAGAGTCCATAGTAATAAAAAGGATTCCACATGCTAAGCCCAAACCACGAATATGGATAAAAGGAATAAAAGGGATTATGAGCATAGTATGGATAATAATCGTTATAATAACCGGGAGAGTAATCATAATAATAGTCATCCGGTTCAACTCTGACTCTCGGCCCAGAATACCGCTCATCAATAACCACACATCCGGCAATTAATGCGATCAAAGGAAGGATAATTAATAGTTTTTTCATTTTCCTGCTCCTCTAATAATTATTATAGCAAACTTTGTACCAAATCTTAACAGATGAATTTATTAATAAGATAGGAATTTTTTGTCCTCTTTATATGTCAGTTGTCATAAATATAGACAAAACTATTTTCTATTTACATAACCTGAACTATTCATAAAAAATGTCGATTATATATATAAATTACAATAAAAACAAAATGGTCAATTGTTATATCTTAGGAATCAGTGTAAAATGTTGATTTGAAAAGATGAATCATACATATCGACATTTTTTATGAATAGTTCAGGTTAGTATCATTCGTATTAATATTTTTCCTGAATAGTGTGGGATAAAATGACAAAACACAAAAACCCAACTCCTACAGCCGACTCAATTATTGAAATAGAACGCACCGACGGCCGCCTGGGGATCATATTGATCAAACGCAAATTTCCTCCTTACGGATGGGCTATCCCTGGTGGTTTTGTAGATTATGGCGAATCACTGGAGGAGGCTGCGGTCCGGGAGGCAAAAGAAGAAACCTCTCTTGATATAAAACTTAAATATCAGCTACACACATATTCCGATCCTAAACGCGATGCCCGAAAACATACGATAACTACAGTTTTTGTAGCATCAGCCAGCGGGACACCCCTGGCTCAGGATGATGCTCAGGATATCGGAATATACACCCGGGAAGAAATAAATTTTCCTCTGGCATTTGACCATGAACAAATTCTGGAAGACTATTTTAAGCGGAAGGAACAGGAAAAATGATAAACAATAAAAACAAAAAAAATCCGGATCTGAAGTTCATAGAAGTGCACACAGTCCAGGGCCCGGTTGAGGCTGAAGTAATCAAGAGTCTCTTAGAGAGCCACGGTATTTCAGTTTTCCTTAAAGGGCTGGTCGTTCAATCCGTTCACGCTTTCTCCGCAGACGGACTCGGCAAGATAACAGTCTTAGTCAAAGAGGAAGATTCCGAAACAGCAAAACAGCTGATCGCCAGCAAGTTGCCAGGTTAATTAATCCTCAGCTTGGCTACTATAATCACGGAAAGCCGGCGAGTACAGCCGTCTCCAACGAGGTTAAACATAGGCTGCAGTTTGTTACCGAAATTTTTTTGGGGGTCGCCGGTGTTGGGTGGCTTGTTCATATGCATAAGCTACCCGGATCAATTCAGGTTCTGCAAATATCCTCCCTACTATCTGTAAGCCTGCAGGAAGGTTTTTATAAGTGAAACCCATAGGCACACTCAATGCCGGCATGCCTGTATGGGGCGGGATCAACTGGCTGTTATCTCCAGCATGACTTGTTGGATTGGTCAGCCTATTGGGCGGATTGCTCCAGGTAGGATAGACAATAAAATCCACTTCCTGCTTGTCCATAGCCTCTAATACAGCTTTTCGAAACCTGATATTACGGGGCTCATGATATACATCTTGACAAGCAGGTTTATCAGAAGAAGGAATCTCCAGTGCCCGGTACAGCCTTTTTTTTATATATAAAGAAAATTTATTAGAATTGTAAACTTCCAATAAATTTTGGACCGGAGCCTTATCCCCAAGGGAGTTAAAATATTTATTCACATCATAACGGAATGTATCACACCACAAGTTTTTAATCAGACTTCCAAAGTTATTAATCACGAAGGGATCTACAATCCTCGCTCCTTTTATTTTCATAACCTCCAGAGCCTTTTCAAAAAGCTCCACTACCTGTGAGTCGACATATGGCAGATCTGTATAAAAACGGAACACTCCGATCTTTGCTCCCTGAAGTCCATCCTCATCCAAAAACTGCGTGTAGTTTTCAGGAACTTTCCCCTTACAGACTTCAGTTATGGGATCATCTGGATCATATCCGGCAATGACCTCTAAAATTTTCACTGCATCCTCTAGGGTTCGAGACATGGGCCCTCCAACATCATTACGAGAGTATAGAGGGATTATACCATCCCGGCTGGTAAGCCCCATGGTTGAGCGGATGCCAACTAAACAACAATGTGAGGAAGGGCCCCGTATTGAGTTTCCTGTATCGGTTCCCAGCCCTAATACTCCAAAATTGGCGGCTACAGCAGCAGCGGTTCCGCCGCTTGATCCGGCAGGAACCCGCTTCAAGTCATAGGGATTTCTGGTTATCCCCACTATAGAGCTCTGAGTCTGATAGGGACTGAAAGCCCACTCAGCCATATTGGATTTAGCCAGAATAATAGCCCCGGCCTCGCAGAGTTTTCGAACCTGATAAGCATCATCAGGAGGAAAAAAATCCTTTAGAGCCTCAGACCCGGCGGTGGTCTGCATGTCTTTGGTCTCATAATTATCCTTAACAATGAGCGGAATCCCATGCAGAGGACGAAGTAAACCGGTCTGCCTGAATTCCAGGTCTAATTCATCTGCTCGCTCCAAGGCATGGGGATTTATTACTACAATGGAATTTAAAAGGGTTCTTTGATCATACTTTTGGATGCGTTCCAGATAGACCTCAACCAGCTGCCGGCAGTTTAATTCTCCTAACCTGTAAGCAGCATGGATGTCTGAAATAGTGGCTTCAATAAGAGAAAATTCTTCCTTGCCAGTCTGATTCTTACAGTTTACAAAAGAAAAAGCAAACAGCAGAGCAAAAATAAGCAAAATAGAATGAACGTTTTTTATATGCAATATTCAATATCCTTACATTTTTAATCATACCAAAATAACAATCTTAAAGAAAACTGATTTAAAGAATCACAACTTATAGAAAGCAGAGGCAGATTCGGTTTAACAGATCTTCCCAGAGAATACACTGCTATCCGCGGCATGATGGGAGCTGAATACGAACCTATGAGCTAAGCTGCTAAAGTCAAATACGAGAAGGTAAATCAGGAAGTGAATGCCATGACATGTAAGCGCACCGTAAACCTTTTTAATAAATATTTCGTAGAATACTATGAAATCTCAGTTGGGAGAGGTGCATACTCACTCTGCTCAACATAAAAAAGGAGGAAAAAATGCTAAAAAAAATGGTTTTAATGCTGATTATTTCCTTATTTGTATTCCTTTTGGTCGCTTCTGCTCCGGTCCCAGAAAAAAAATCCCCGAATATCCAACCTCAACAACAGAATCCAATAATCAAGCTAACTCAATCCATGACCGAACGTTTAATTAAGAACCTGCATATCAAAAAGATTGTAGGTGATCCGGTCAAAATAGGCAACACTACCATAATCCCTATTATTATGCTCGATATCGGTTATGGTGGCGGCGGTGGTGG
>JAUWTR010000022.1 GCA_030614645.1 Candidatus Aminicenantota bacterium | reverse complement strand
CGGAAAGAGCTTTGCGTTGAGTTGTGAGCAGCTCTTTTTCTCGGCGAAGTTGAGCTGATTTTTTCAGAGCAATGTTTAGCTGGTTTTGTTCTTTTTCATTTAGCTTGCTGTCAAAAGAGCGGTAAAGCAATTTTAAAATATTTTTATTCATCTCCATTCCCTTTTTGTTCATTCTTTTCCCATAAAAGCGGAGCCAGTATTTTTTTAAGCTTTGCCTGTCCCCGTGCCAGCCGAGAGAGTACTGTTCCAATGGGAAGGTCTAATATCTCAGCAGTTTCTCTGCTGGTATATCCATTTATCGTGCGTAAAACAAGGACTGTGCGAAACTTAGGCTCCAATTTTTGCAGGCCCCATCGTACTAATTTTTTTAATTCATTGTGGTTGTTTGATCCTTTTGGATCAGGCAAATTCGATATCTTTTCTTCCGATCTTGAATAAAAGAATTTTCTGTGGCGTTGGCGGCGTTTAAGTTCATTCAAACTCAGGTTGACCGCGATCCGGGTCAGATATGTGCCGGGGCTTGATTCCCCCCGGAATTTATCCAGCGCTTTATAGAAACGGATAAAGGTTTCCTGTCCCACATCTTCTGCTTCAGGACCGTATCCTAACATACTGATCACTGTAGCTGCCACCTGGTTTTCATATTTGTTAATAAGCTTTTTAAAAGCATCGTGATCGCCGTTACGGGCATCTATTAGTAATTGTTTTTCTTTCAGTTTAAGCCTCTTGTTTAGGCGTATACTTGTATCATAGATTAGACATGCAGTCTTGCCTTTTTATTCCATATGAATTATTCAGGTTAGTTACGAGCTGGCATGCACCCTGGTAAGTCCTTACGAAAGACAGGGATTTCCCCCAGCGGGGAAATCCCTTCCTGTCCTCACAACGCTCTCCTCGAGATTCTCTCGGGAAACCATGCCCGCGTTGTTCCGGATGGCTTTCTCCAGGATTTACCAGGGTGCATGCCAGTTCAATCCTGAATTATTCATGAGTTTAGGTTGCCGCAGATGAGGAAAACCGTGAAACGTGAATTGTAAAATGTGAAATGTTATGGTAAAAGATTTTAAATATATGAATAGTCCAGGTTAAAATATGAAGTTTATCCGGAAAGCTACTGAAATTGTGATCATATTCCTGTTTTTTACTATGGTGGCTGTTGTTTTTCTGCAGGTAGTTGCCCGTTATATTTTCAACAGCCCCCCATCCTGGAGCGAAGAGGTAGCGCGTTACTGCCAGGTCTGGATCATAATCCTGGCTTCCTCCATCTGTATCCGTAAGGGCAGTCACTTGGCAGTCGATTATATCAGCCATAGATTAACCTGGAAAATAAACCGGGCAATAGAAATTTTTACAAATGTGTTAGTGATCTTTTATGTTGCAGTTGTGGCCATATTCGGTGTGAGGCTTATGCTAGCCGGTCAGTATCAGGTCTCTGCTGCTGTACAGATTAAAATGTCTTTAGTTTATTTGGTGTTTCCCCTGGGGGGGCTGCTGATGTTGATTGAGGCAGTCTTAATAACCGTAGAGTCTTTTAAAAAAATTTTCCGGAAAGATAAAGAGTATAAGACGTGTTAGTTCTATTTATTTCTTTGCTAGTTTTTTTCCTTATCGGGATGCCGGTGGCTTTTGCTTTAGGGATAGGCTCTCTGTTTGCTCTTATTGGGGACAATTCCCTTCCTCTGGTTTTAGTGCCACAGAGGATGTTCACTGCCCTTGACTCCTGGCCGCTTATGGCCTTACCACTTTTTATGCTGGCTGGAGCCTTAATGGACAGGGGAGGCATTTCGCAACGGGTTGTTGATTTTGCCGGAGCCTGCTTTGGATTTATTCGAGGCAGTCTGGGAATGGTAACAGTTCTTGCTTCCATGGTGTTTGCCGGGATCTCCGGTTCTTCCACTGCAGACACAGCTGCAGTGGGGGCAATAATGCTGCCTGCCATGAAAGAAAAAGGCTATGATATGCGTTTTGCAACAGCACTCCAGGCCGCAGCCGGTGCAATAGGACCGATAATACCTCCGAGTATTATGATGATCCTGATAGGATATGTAACGAATACATCAGTCGCGCGTCTTTTTTTAGCGGGGATTATCCCCGGAGTCCTGATAGGAGCAGGCTTGATGGTGGTATCTTATCTGCATGCATTAAAAGGAGGCAGGGCATATCTGGCAGTAACAAAATTTCGTTTACGACGGGTTTTTAAGACTGGGAAAATAGCCCTTCCAGGTCTGGGGCTGCCCTTTATTATTATAATTGGCATCTTAAGCGGTGTTTTCACTGCTACAGAAGCTGCTGTGGTAGCAGTAGTCTATGGATTAGTAGTAGGGCTTTTTATCTATAAAGAAATATCCATCAAAGATCTGCCGGAGATATTTCTAAAGTCTGCAGAGACTTCATGTAAGGTCATGTTTATTGCTGCAACTGCAATGCTTTTTGCGTGGCTGGTGACAGTAAAACACTTGCCTATGTTACTGGGAGACTTTCTCCAGGCAAACGTTGGGAGCAAGACGTTATTTTTAATTTTTCTTAATTTTATCCTTCTGCTGATCGGTATGTTTATGGAAAGTTTTTCAGCCATTATAGTTTTTATGCCTATTCTGTTTCCGGTTGCCGCAAGCTTTGGCATAGATCCTGTCCACTTTGGGATCATTGCTACTGTTAATCTGGCAATCGGATATATCACCCCGCCATACGGAGCTACTCTCTATGTTTCCTGCGGCCTTTCAGGGAAAAGTATTAGGGAGGTCACTCCTAAAGTAATTCCTATAATCGTGGCTATGCTGATAATCCTGTTGATTGTAACTTATTTGCCAGAGACGTTTATGTGGATTCCAAATCAGCTTGGGAAATAATAGAAGGCGGAAAATAGTAAATAGAAAATGGCAAATGGATAAAGGCGGAAAATGCGTAAATTAAAGATCGTAATTATCTTTGGAATCATTATTTTGGGGATTGTCTGCCGGAGCGGAGAAAGGCACTTAGTAATAAAGGCCAGTCTTAGTCAGAGTCCGGGAGAGCCTCAGGTAAGAGCTCTAAAACTGTTTAAAAAACTTGTTGAAGAAAAGTCAGCCGGAAAGCTTGTAGTAGAGATCTATCCTAACAATCAGCTGGGAAACCAGCGGGATGTAGTGGAGGGAATTCAACTTGGTACTATTCAAATGAGTAATGTTGCCAGTGTAATGGCAAGTTTTGTTAAAGAAGTGAACATCTTTGAACTGCCTTTTCTCTTTGAGAATAGAAAACACTTTTATGCGGTCCTGGATTCTGAAATTGGAAAGGATCTGCGCCCAGCCTTCGCACGACGCGGATTCCATCTGCTGGGATTTTTTGATGCTGGAGTTCGGCATATAATGACTGTGGATAAATCGATAGATTCCATAAATGACCTTAAAGGTTTGAAGATAAGGACTATGGAGAATCCGCTTCATCTAGATGCGTTCAAAGCTTTTGGTGCCAATCCTTTGCCTATGGCTTATGGGGAATTATATACTGCACTTGAACAGCATGTTATTGATGGGGCGGAAGCGGCTAATACCAATTATTATTCCAAGAAATTCTATGAACCTGCGCCTTATTGGACTATGGTAGGTTGGATCCATTTGATAGAATATGTCACTATGAGCCGTTATTTTTATGAACGGCTACCTCAGGAATATAAGCTCATAATCGATGATGCGGCTGCAGTGATAATTGACAAAGAACGCCGCTGGTATCAGGAAAATGACCAGCTTGTGCTGGAAAAATTAAAAGATGCCGGCGTGAGTATTACTTATCCAGACCGGAAGGAATTTTCAGAAGCTTCTATTAAGGTATATGAAAATTGGGCGGACAGAGTGGGAGGACTGGACCTTATTGAGCAGATAATTCATTTTGACTATAAACAGGGGAGCTTAAGATCTCCTGAAAATTGATTTTTTTAGAGAAATATGTAAAAATAAATAAGTAATGAAGTTTTAATTCTTTTGATTTTCCATAAATTCCCCTGAGGAATTATAAAGTAGAATTTGTTGCCAACTTGATGAATATGTCCGAATGATGAGCAAAACAATAAGAAATAGAAAAAGTCAAAAACCTCAGCAAAATGAAAAAGAAGAGGTTCGTAAGCTTATTACTAAGGGAAAAAGGCAGGGATATCTTTTCCTGGATGATATTGTTGGAGTTTTTAAAGAAAGTATCGGATCAATAGAAAAATGTAATAAATTTGTTGATTCCCTGCCAGAATATGGAATAAATATTTATCATACGAAAAGCAAGGCTGTCGCAAAAAGGAAGAAGGACGCTACTCTACCGGTTGAGGGACTGGAACGCACATCAGACCCATTAAAGCTCTATATGAGGGAAATGGGAAGCATCCCGCTTCTTACACGAGAGGGGGAAATCACCATTGCCAAACAGATAGAAAAAAGCAATAAAAATACTTTTAAAACCCTAGCAAAAACAAAACTGATTGTTAATGAATTATTCTATTTGGCAGAAAGACTAAAGGAAGGAAATGTAAAGCTAGACAACTATTTTGATATTAAAGAAAGCGATGTTACGGAGAAAGAACAGGAGAGGATCAGAAAACGGATTTTAAAAAAGATAAAAAAGACAGAAGAACTGAATTCCCAGCTGGAGGATATTCCAGCAAATCGAAAGAATAGATTTCGTCGGGGACGTCTGGTTGTAAAGATCGGGTATCTTTTAGATAGCCTGAACATCCGCCCGGAGTTTGCAGAAGAAATCATTAAAGCTTTAAGTAGAAGAAGAATGATTATGGAGGAGCTTGAAGATGAAAAAGATGAACTGAAGTTATCACTTAAGCGCGCCCGCAAGGAAAAGACAAAAAGAGAAATAAGGCTGAAAATCAGACGAAAAAACAAACAGATAAGAAAGCATAAAAAAGAGGTCGGAGTTGATTTTCAAGGGCTTACAACAATATTTCGAATTATTATTACAGAGAAGAAGATCGGCAATCAGGCAAAGAAAGAGCTTGTTGAAGCAAATCTTAGACTTGTAGTCTCGATTGCCAAAAAACATACTAACCGGGGACTTCCCTTTCTTGATTTGATCCAGGAAGGAAATACAGGTTTGATGAAAGCGGTAGATAAATTTGAATATAGAAGAGGGTATAAATTCTCTACCTATGCGACCTGGTGGATAAGGCAGGCTATAACAAGAGCTGTTGCTGACCAAGCAAGAACGATTAGGATTCCAGTGCATATGATAGAAACCATAAATAAACTGAACCGGGTCTGCCGGGCTCTTGTTCAGGAGAAAGGCAGGGAGCCGACCCATATAGAAATATCAAGCAAGATGGGCCTCCCGGTGTATAAAGTCAGAAAAATCATTAAAATCTCGCGTCAGCCCATTTCCCTCGAGACTCCTATTGGAGAAGAGGAGGACAGTCAGTTAGGAGATTTTATTGAAGATAAAAATATTCCTTCTCCTTCGGATACTGTTGTCAATATAAATCTAAGGGAAAATATTGAAGAAGCATTAAAAGGCCTTTCTGAGCGAGAAGCTAAAGTTTTAAAAATGAGATTCGGGTTAGGTGACGGCAATGAACATACACTGGAAGAAGTAGGGCAGCAGTTTAAGGTTACACGAGAGAGGATAAGGCAGATCGAAGCTAAAGCTATGCGAAAACTAAGACGTCCCAGCCGCAGACAGAAGCTTATATCATTTATTGATAAGAGTTGAGCAGGAGCCAGGAAGATGCAGGGTAAAAAACTGGGCAAGCCTAATGTCATCCTAATTGTAATTGATGCCTTACGGGCCAGAAATTTAGGTTGCTATGGAGGAGATCCAGGGGCAAGCCCTAATATTGATAAAATTGCAGAAAAAAGTATCCTGTTTAAAAATGTTTACTCTTGTTGGAATACAACCGATCAAAGTCTGACCTCTATTCTTTCTGGAAGATATCCCAGAACCCATGGGATCATTCATCATGGGGACAAAATCAAACTGGAGGATATTAATACATATAAAAATCTGGATATAAAATTGCTTTCCCAGATTCTGAAGCAAAATGGTTATAAAACTTTTGCCATTGACTGGATGGATAGATGGTTCAATAGGGGATTTGATTATTATGGCTATAAGCCCGGAGGTAATTTTTTTAGAAAGTTTTTTTATTATTTTTTCACCCTACCATATGTCCATTTAAAATATATACTTGCTAATTTTAGCCTGCTTAAAATTTATTCAAAAAAAAGGGAATCTTCAGTACGTTCAAAGTGGAAGGGTTTTAGAGATGTGCTGCGGACATTTCGTTTTACCTTTGAACTGGCAAGAGTTCAGGATGCGGGATATGTTACCGGGTTGGCTGAAGATATGATTCATAAAGCGAAAAATGAAATTTTTTTTCTTTTTCTCCATTACTGGGATACACATACTCCTTATAATTGTCCCAGGAAATATTATAAAAAGAAAAAGCAACGTGTTTCTCAAAAGGATATTTTAGAATCTAAATACTGTGGTGCTGTAAGTTATGTTGATCAGCAGATGGGAAGGTTATTCGATATTTTAAAAAAAGAAGGACTTCTGGATGATACTTTGGTGATTATCACCTCTGACCATGGTGAAAGCTTGACTGAACATGATATATTTTTTGACCACCACGGTCTCTATGAGGTGACGACTCATGTCCCCCTGATTTTGTTTTGTTCTAAAACTTTTTCCCAGGCAAAGGAGGTGCCAGGGCTTGTCCAGCATATTGATTTAGCGCCGACTATCTGCGAGATGTTAAATATTGATTATAAAAATTTTGCTTTTGATGGTTTAAGCCTATTTCCATTGGTTAAAGGAGAGAAAGATGAAATCAGGGATTTTGTTTTTACTGAGGAGTCTTATGTCCAAAGAAAGGTCGGATTGAGGACAAGCAATTTTAAATATATTTATGCTCCGGATGGCGTGGGGATGTGTAATTATTGTCAAAAAGTCCATGCCGGAGTTGAGGAGTTGTATGAACTGGAAAAAGATCCTGGTGAAAAAAACAACATTGCAGACGAAAATAAAGAAAAAGCTGCTGAAATGAGACAGAGACTCGACGGTTTCATGAAAAAATTAGATAAAAAAAGAAATAGCAAGATGAAGCAGGGATACAGGAGAGGAGATATTTCCGAGGATAATATAAATTTCAAGGAAGAAAAGAAGATCCGCAAGAAGCTTCGGGGCCTGGGATATATGGATTGATATGAAGAAAAGCGCGACACTTGCAGTCGGTGTTGTTTTGCTTGTGATAGAACTTGCGTTTTTTGTTTTTTTTGTTTTTGCGAATTCCTCTTTTGCTGCGATTATATCATCTATGGTGGGAGCAAATCACCTGGGGGGAAGGCTGGCATTTATTGCAGTAGGATTGGAAAACGGCCTCTCTGCTTATCTCCTGATTTTGATAATACTCTTTTATAATACCACTTATCTTTTATTGATGTATTCTTTGGTTGTGCTTTTTTCTGAGCGGATGAAAAGATTTAAGATCTTTAAGGGGCAGATTGAATCTTTGAAGAAGAAGGCAGAAAAGAAAAAGAAATTTTTAAAAAAATGGAACTGGTTTGGAATTTCTTTTTTTGTGTGGATACCTTTACCCTGGACTGGGGCAGTTATTGGCTCTTATATTGCCCATCTGGAAGGATATAACGCCAGGGAAACGTTGTTTATCATCCTCCCTTCCATGTGGGTCGGAATAATCTCATGGACCCTATGGTTTGATGAGCTTTATGATTTTGTCGAGCGTTTTGGAAAGGATAAAACGATTTTCCTCACTCTTTTTCTTGTGATGGTTCCGATATTGTTCTATTTAACCGATATTATAAAAAAGGCAAGGGATAGAAGGTCAAGTTAAGTAATCCCGGACATAGTCAACAATCTCATCTGGGTCCACACCTTCAAAACACCTTACTTTTGGGCATCTTTTGAATATTTTATTAATGCAGGTGAGGTTTTTACATGGAGGAGCCCCCTCGAATATCTTTGATGGAGCACTCTGAGCTGAAGCAGCATAGTCAGGCAAATATGAATCATATCCATAGATTTTTGCACTAGTAGCGCCGAATATACTGATTATTGCAGTAGAATTATTAAAACTATTATTTGAATCTAATATATATTTTTTTGCAGCTGCAATATGTATCGGGGCTGTATCCCCGCTTATTAATATACGCACATTGTCGATGAGACCAGTATATATGTCAATGTCAGTATCACTTGGGATTATGGTTATTTTTTTTCTTAAATGGGATGGGATTTCAGCGAGAAGCTTTTTTTCAATTCCTTTAAAGATGAAACCGCAGTTCATAAGTAAATTATCGAGTTTATTAATTGATAGAATACCTTTTAATAACCTGACTTGAATAGAATGAGGTACTATAGTGTAGCTGGAAGAGGAATCTGGGTTATATAAGATGTTTGTCTTATCAGAGTCAATACCTAATTTATCCATGGCTTTTATGGTTTTAAGATAGACCTGTTCGGTTAGAATAAGCTGCCCTTTTGACAGGTCCTTTTCGGATCTGTTTTCCAGTTCCTTATCTGAATCTATCTTTTTTAACAGACCTGCAGAGAATTTGTTAAGCCGAAATGTGATCTGAGCCTTTTGATTATTTGAGGAATAGGCTCTTATGATCTCTGCAATCAATCTAATCGGATAGATCACCGGAGCCTTAGCCGATCGAAAAATATTTCTGGAAAAATAGGGGCAAAAATTAAAGATCAGGTCATAATCGTTACTTTTTATTATATTTTTCAGGTTTTCTAAGTCTTCCTCGGATGGAAAGCCTATGCTTTTAAAAATCGGATAATGGTTTTCTATTTCAGGGTTAGCTTTTATCAAAGGAAAAGACTTGGCTTGGTAAGCATAGTTGATTTTTATAGCGGGAAAATATTTTTTTAAGTTTGATAAAAAAGACTGCAATATGATTGCATCCCCGATATTAATATCTGGAATTACAAGTACATTTTCAAGTTTGTTAATTTTATTAAGGCGCCTTCTCTCTACTGTCTGGAGAAAAGAATGAATATTTTTACTTCTGGCTGTTTTTTTTATTGATACGTCTACAAGTTTAGGGGAAATATTTAATATTAATCTTATTGCGTGTTCGAGCGAAATCATGAGTTAGAAAAAAAATAGCATAGAGAGAAGCCAAAGTCAAAAATATCCTATAAAAATATATTTTCCATATCTGTTATAATATTCAGAGATCATATGCTTGAATTTAAGAATGCAGGTCACGATTCTGAATTGAAAAGAAGGGTATTCTGTTTTCTTCTTTCTGTTTTAGTCCACGCGATATTTATTCTGCTATGTTTTATTTTTATTTTGCCCCTGAGAGTTAATATTTATTACCGGAAAGTAGCGGATGTTATCATTGTTTCATCAGAAAAAATATTTATTCCTGAAGCACATATAGATCGGCTGGTGTCAAGTGATCTTTTAAATGAGCCGGTGCAGGCTAAGGAAAAGATGTCATCCAGCAGCAGCACTGACCTTAAAAGTCCAGGGAGTGATTCTAAGGTCTATACCGGTTCCTCAGATGAATCGTCATTTTCCCTTGAATTTCTTCCCCAGTTTAAATTACAGTTGCCTGAGTTTGAAAAACTGGATTTACCTCAAGAATATAAGCTTGATTTGTCAATAGGAGTCAAGAAACAAATTTTTCCCATCAAGAGGGAGGATAAGGCCTTAAAGAATATTGATATTTCAAAATACCTTTATTCAGCCAGGGCCGGTTATGCCTCATCGACAGCTTATCTGCCGGTTGTAAAAAGGGGCAAAGGGGAAGTTCAACAGGGCAACATATCTGTACAGGGATGGAGTTATGACTTATCTTCCTGGGCTGTACAGGTATTGTCGGAAATCCAGAAGAACTGGTTTATTTCCCCCCGGCAAAAAAAAATATTTGCCGGACGTGTCAGGATATCAGTATTGATCGAGAAAAATGGAAATATTTCTTCTGTAAAGATCATGACTTCATCTGCCGCGCCTTTGCTTGAGAAAGCTGCCCTTAAAGCAGTTAATATTTCACCTTTTCCAAAGCTTCCGGATGATTATCCCAGGAAAGACCTAGAAGTCTTG
>JAUWTR010000021.1 GCA_030614645.1 Candidatus Aminicenantota bacterium | reverse complement strand
TGCGAGTTCATTCCGTTTACAGTAAAGGCAGAGGCGGGGCTGTTCTTGAAGAGCTGGCTTCCTTGGTCTTAGGGAAAAAGCTCCCGGCAGCTGCTCTCTCCGATATTGAAAATCTCTATGCTTGGGGCCGTTGGAATCGGGTGGCCCGGGAAACTGGGTTTGCTCCTCTTTTCGGATGTGAAATTGAGGTCAAGAAACAGCGATTTTTGTTTATTGTTAAGAACCGGGAGGGTTACTGGAATCTAATGGAGATCCTCAACCGGAAAAAGATAGATAAGTGTGAAGGCCTCGTGGTTATTTTTATTCCCCGCCGTGGAGACCTGCAGTTTCCGGAAGATATCAGCACGGCTGCAGGGGAGGATTTTTACCTGGGTGCTGATTTTTATAATTTTTTAACCACTCGCGCCTGGGCTGAAGAATACGGCCTGCAGGTTGTATGGGCAAATCCTCTTAAGTTTGTTAAAAACCCGGAAAGGCTTCTTCTCCTTTACGCTATAGAAAAAAAGATTCCTTTTCCTCCGCAAAAAGCGAGATTTGGCGGCCGGATGCCGCTCTTTGGGCCTGAGCAGGACGCCCTGGCTTTAAAAAAGTTTGGCTCCCAGGTCAAGGGACTCTTTCAGATGACATACGAGGTGGCTGAGAAATGTGAGTTTTCTTTTACGGATGTTGTCCCGCCCTTGCCGGATGGCCTTTTTGCTGTGACCCTGCGGGAAACAGTAAGGGAAAAGCTTAGGGAGAGGGATGACCTAAGCTGGAAGGAGAGGCAGCGGGTGCAGATGGAACTCGATGTGGTAGAGAGATCGGGGTTTGCCCCTTATTTTCTAGTCGTGTTTGATGTAGTGCGGTTTGCATGCAGCCAGGGTATCCTGCATAACCTAAAAGGATCTGGCGCTTCCTCTTATCTGGCTTATCTTCTGGGTATCTCTCACATCGACCCTGTCGAGTTCGATCTTTATTTTGAGCGGTTTCTCAATAGCGGCAGGGACGACCCTCCGGATTTTGATCTGGATTTTGATTCCCGGAAAAGGGACCAGGTGCTTGCTTATGTTCTGAAAAAATACGGGCAGGGGAAAACCGGGGCTGCTTTTGTCTGCAGCCTGAAGAATTACCGGGCCCGCTCGGCTCTGTATGAGACTGCCCGCGCCTTTGGCCGGCCTCCGGCTGAGGCTAGGTCTATGAGCAAGAAGGTCCCTCTTTTTGCTCAGCCTGATTTTCTTAAAAAAGACAGGTCTCTCCCGGGTTATGCTGAGATATGGAAGGCTGCTTCGGATCTTACTTCCGTATACTGTGAGAACTCCCTGCATGTGGGGGGCGTTATTTTGACTCCGGCCCCGGCTGACCGCTATCTTCCTCTGGAAAAGTCTGCCCGGGGCCTGATGATGTCCCATTTTGACCGGGATGCGGTCGAGGATCTGCGGCTTATCAAACTTGATCTGCTTTCAGTCAGGGGGTTAGCAGCCGTATCATCTACCATGAAATCCCTGAACCTCCGGAAGATTCCTCTCCGGGATAAAAAAACCTATACCATCCTTAAGAATGCCCGCACCATCGGCTGTTTTCAGGTGGAGAGCCCGGCGATGATGAACCTTCTGCGCCGCATGCAGCCGGAAAGTATTTATGAGCTGACCCAGGCCCTGGCGCTTATCAGGCCGGGCCCGACCAGAAGCGGTATGAAACAGGCCCTTCTTAGCAGCCGGGATGGCAGGCCTGGGCGCCGTGATTCTTTTCTGGCGAAAATACTTCCTGAGACGGAGGGTCTTTTGTTGTATGAGGAACAGGTGATGCAGATTGCTGAAAGAGTAGCGGGAATGTCGGCGGATGAGGCTGACCTGCTCCGCCGCTGTTTGAAAAAGAAACAGGCGGATAAACGACTTAAAAAAAAATTCTTTCGTGAAGCAGATAGGCGGGGGTACAATTCAGGAGAGATAAAGAAGTTATGGGAGGTTATGGATAAATTTTCGTCCTATTCTTTTAATAAGGCTCACAGCGCCTCTTATGCGCGGGTGGCTTACCAGGCCGTGTATTTGAAGGCCCACTACCCGCTTCCTTACCTGACCGGGGTGCTGAATGCAGGTGGCGGTTATTACGGCCCGGCAGAATACATCGAAGAGATTAAAAGATGTGGAATAAAGATATTAGGGCCGGATATCACCTCCAGCAGCTATTTTTTTGAGGTAGAAAAAAAAGCTGTCCGGGTGGGGTTGATGTCGATCAAAGGGCTTGCTGTTAAGACCGCAGAAAAGATAATCGAAGAGAGGAAAAAGGGTCAATATCAGTCCATTGAGAATTTTCTTTTTCGGGTGTCTCTGACCAAGTCTGAGCTTTTTACTCTTATCAAGGCCGGGGCCTTCGACTCTCTGGAGCCTAAGCGGACAAGACAGATCCTCCCCTATTTTCGGGGGGTAGAGGATATTAGAAGCGTGCCTGACCTGGATGCAAAACAAAAAAAGCGCATGCTGGTCGAATCCCTTGGTTTCGACCCTAAAGGCGATTCCCTGTCGCTTATTGAGGGGGAGAGACCTTTGCTGCGGATAAAGGATCTCAAAGATAGATTCGGGCAGAGAGTTGAGCTTATGGTCCGGGTGGTGGATGCCCGCCTTAAAGGAACAAACAACTCCCGTAAGTACTTTTTCCTTTTTGAGGATGAGACCGGTCTGCTCGAAGGGGTGGGAGAGAAAAAATGCCTGACAGCCGGTTCTCCGCCGGCCTGCTTTTTACAGGGAAATGTCCGCCGCGACCGGACTGGGATACCAAAAATATTCAACTGTACATTTAGGGACTTTTGAAAATAGAGAATGGAGAATTTTCTACTATTTTCTGTTTACTATTTTTCATTTACTAAGTATCATTTGTAGCGACATTTTTTATTGATCTAAACATGAAGGCTACAAAAAGGATTTTTGCTCTATTAACAGTATTTTCAATTCTCCCGTTTTGTTCAATTGAGAAAAAATCTGATATTTATACAGTAGGAATATTTCAGGTCAATGCTGCCCCTACATTAAACGAAGTCCGCAGGGGATTTATCCAGGCTCTGGAAGACGCTAACTATAAGGACGGAGAAAATATCATGATCCTGGCAAAAAACGGGAATGGAGATGTTTCAGAAATCCAGAGAATAGCCATGGAATTTATAAGCATAAAAGTCGATATGATCGTTCCTTTGTCAACCCCATGTCTGCAGGCTGCTTTACATGCTACCAGGGAAATACCGATTATCTTTTCTTCTGTGGCAAATCCTTACCTGGCTGGAGCTGGGGTTTCGTCTGAGGATCATCTGAGCAATGTTTCCGGAGTCTCTTCTGAAGGCCCTATTAAACAGGCTCTTGCTATGATTAAGGAAATAATCCCTGAAGCTGAAAGGATCGGGACGCTCTGGACTCCATCTGAATTGAATTCAAACTACTATTTAGAACTTGCCAGAGAAGGGGCGGAGGAACTGGGGTTGGATATTGTGGCTGTTCCTGTTGCTAAATCGAGTGAAGTTCTCCTGTCTGCTCAAGTTCTCATAAATAAGAAAATTGATGTAATTTATCAGATATCGGACAATACCATCAATGATTCATTTGAGGCTCTGGGAATGGTCGCAGCTGAAAATGCTGTTCCTTTATTTGGCGGTTTTCTTCAATCTACTGAACTTGGTGCCTGCGCTGCTTTAGGCTGGGATTTTTTTAATATGGGATACAAAACAGGTAAGATAGCCCTTAAAGTAAAAGAGGGGATAAGCCCGGAAAATATTCCTTTCCAGTATATGAGTAATATCCAACTTTATATCAATTTAGAAGTGGCAAAAAAACAGGGTGTTGACTTTTCTGAAGAGATTCTTAAAAGAGCAGACAAGCTAATTAGCCAATAAAAAATCAGATATCCATTATTGCGATGAGCCTTAAGCAAGAATCAGGTCAGTTGATACGAAAACACGCGGATTTTCCCCAGCGTGGAAAATCTGGTCGGATACAGTCTTCGCTCTCTTCTCCATAAAGGAGAAGAACCAGGCCCGCTCATCCTTGCTCACGGTTTTCTTAATCATCCTGAATCCTTCATAAAAATTGCTTTCCATTTTCTGCTTTTTCCCCACATTTCACGTTTCACAATTCCCATTTCACCGCTTTCTATATGTCCGCTATTATACTCTGCCCTTTACCTAAAGGGATGGCTTTTTGAATTGCCTGATGAGTAAGCCGGCCGGCAAGCTTACAGGCCTGAAGGAGGTTTTCCCCATTTGCCAGATAGCAGAGTATACTGGAAGACAAAAAACAGCCGGTTCCGTGGACAGTTTTATTTAGCTTTGCCTTTTCCATAAAATGATATTCATGCCCGTTGTAGAACAGGTCTATAGCCTGTCCGGAAAGATGTCCGCCTTTTATCAAGCAGGGAATATGATAGGTTTGGAAAATATTTTTGGCGGCTGTCTGCATATCCTGCTTATCACTGATCTTTTTTCCGCATATAAGCGCTGTTTCCTCAAGGTTCGGAGTTAAAATAGAGGCTTTTCCCTTTAATACTGAGAGGTAGTCAGGAATTGAATCGTCCTCCAACAGCCAGGTCCCGGAACTGGATTTAAAGACCGGGTCTACAACGATTGGCATACCTTTATTCTGAGACAGGATTTTTTCTATAACTGTGATAGTTTCTTTGCAACCGAGCATCCCGATTTTAATCCCGGAGAATTCTATGTCATCTCTAACAGTCCGGTATTGGTCCATAATAAAGTCGGGAGAAAGACATTTAATTTTATTGATCTTTTGAGTATTTTGCACTGTGATTGAAGTCAGTATTCCGATTCCATAATAACCAAGCGAGTGGAAAACTTTAAGGTCAAGTGAGCTGCCGGCACCGGATGTGGGGTCATAGCCTGCAACAGATATAAGGATTCTTTTCATTTCAATTACTTTATGGATTATCAGTTGCTTGAAATTTTGTCAATTGATAAGTTTGAAATTTTTAAAATTTGTGATAGAATTATAATGATAATGGTTGGCGCAAAAATAATCGTCAGCGGTCGTGTCCAGGGTGTATGTTTTCGGGATTATACTCAGAGATGGGCATCTTCCCTTGGATTAACCGGTTGGGTAAAAAACCTGAGTGATGGGAGAGTCGAGGCTCTTGTTAATGGGGATGAGGATAATATCAGAAAATTAATTAAAGAAATAAAAGAAGGGCCCTCAATGGCCCGGGTAGATAACACTGATATAGAGTGGAGTGATTATAAAGGAGAGTTCAGTGATTTTAAGATTACCTGGTAAAAGTATAATTTTGGGGCAGCCTGCTTTAGGAGAGAAAAATGCTAAAAATAGATAAAGACCAGCAAGTTGAGGTAGAGGTTTTTGAGGGAGTAAAACGCTGTACTCTGGCCTGCGGCAAAGATGTCTTAATGGCAAGATTCGAATATAAAAAAGGAACAAAAGTCCCTCCTCATAAGCATTCCTATGAGCAGGTAACCACAATTTTAAAGGGCAAACAGAAAATAACAATAAAAGTGAACGGGAAAAAAAAGGAGTTTACGGTTAACCCCGGAGAATCTTATATAGTTCCTGCCAGTTTTGAACATGAGCAGGATAGCATTACAGAGAGTATTACTATTGATGCCTGGAGTCTTTCTCCCTGATCAATTTTTATTTTGCAGGAATTTTTGTCGGCAGGTTTCTGAGCAGAAAAAATATTCATTCCCGTTGTGGATTTCTTTTATAGCGTCTTCTACAGGTAAATAGGTATTACAAATTTTATCGTGTACCATTTTTCCTGAAACCTTTTGTTTTGGCTGAGAAGATCTGCTGCGTTTATTGAGAGAAGAAAAAAAACGGACGAGTTTAAAAATAACATAAAAAAGCAAAGCATAAAAAAAGATTCTATACAATCCCATGCCATAAAATGTAGATGATTTTATCAATTATGTCAATTGAGAAGGCAAAATTATGCTCGGTTTTTCTGAATTATTTTTCGTTTACTATTTTCCCTTTACTTAGTATTATTTATATTGATACTCTTATAAATCGGCAGTTTCAAGAATAATGCCTGATAATATGAATTTGAAGATGAAAAGTTGGAAAAAGGAGGTATAATGGATTTTTTATTGACTGATGAACAGAAAATATTAGAAGAATCTATCAAAAAATTTGCCAAAAATGAGATTCAACCTTTAGTAAAAGAAAGCGATCAAAAGGGGGAATGGCCTGAGGAGTTAACCAAAAAATTAGGGGAAATGGGATTATTAGGAATTACCATTCCACCTGAATATTCCGGAGCGGGGTATTCTAATGTTGATTATGTTATTATTCTGGAAGAGCTTTCCAAGGTAGATCCCTCTGTCGGATTGGTTGTAGCAGCGCATAACTCATTATGCTCTAATCATATTAATCTTTTTGGCTCTCAAGAACAAAAAAAGAAATATTTGACCAGACTCGCTTTAGGCAAAACTCTTGGAGCATGGGGGCTCACCGAAGCCGGGGCAGGCTCGGATGCTGCTGCCTTGAAAACCCAAGCAGTCAAAAAAGGTGACACCTGGATTCTTAATGGCTCTAAACTGTTTATTACTAATGGTTCTCTGGCTGAAATTTTGGTCATTATGGCTGTGACAGGCTCGGAAAAAGGCAGAAAAGGCATATCTTCTTTTATTGTTGAAAAAGGAACCGAGGGTTTTACGGTGGGGAAAAAAGAAGAGAAACTTGGAATCCGGGCAGCGGATACTGCTGAGTTGATTTTTGAGGATGTGAAACTCCCGGCTGAAAACTTAATCGGGGAGGAGGGAAAGGGATACCGCCAGGCTATGGGGATTCTTGATGGAGGAAGGATCAGCATAGCTGCTTTCGCCTTAGGTATTGCCGCCGGCGCTTTGGAGGTAGCTTTAAAATATTCCAAAGAAAGGGTCCAGTTTGATCAACCTATTTCCAATTTTCAGGCTATTCAGTGGATGCTGGCAGACGGATATACTGAGCTGGATGCAGCCCGCTTATTGACTTATCGTGCTGCATTTCTTGAAGACAAAGGAAAAAGAGTGCCCAGAGAGTCAGCTATGGCTAAACTTTATGCCAGTGAACTCGCGGTTAGGGCTTCTTCTGATGCAGTACAGATACTTGGAGGTTATGGATTCAGTAAAGAATATCCTGTTGAGAAGTTTTACCGGGATTCCAAACTAGCAACTATTGGCGAAGGGACATCAGAAATACAGAGGTGGATCATTGCCCAGCAAGTATTGAAATCGTAAGTTTTTGGGCTGTAAACTAATTCCCGAAACCATGTATCTTACAGAAGAGATAATAAAAGGAAATCATCGAGCAGTTGCCAAGGCAATTTCCCTGGTAGAAAACAATAGCAAAGAATCCCCTAAAATTATTAAACAGATTTTTCCATACACTGGAAAATCAACAGTTATTGGAGTCACAGGTGCTCCTGGCTCAGGTAAAAGTACTCTTGTAAACCAGCTTATAAGGGCATTCAGAAATGACCATAAAAGTATTGGCGTTATTGCCGTAGACCCTTCAAGCCCTTTCAGTGGAGGGGCTGTTCTGGGTGACAGAATTAGAATGATAAGGCATAGTACAGATCCTGCAGTCTTTATCCGAAGTATGGCGACCCGGGGTTATTTAGGGGGAGTGGCCCGAGCTACAGGATTAGCCGTTTTCATTCTTGAAGCTGCCGGATTGGACATAATCCTAGTCGAAACTGTGGGGGCAGGACAGGATGAAGTAGAGATAGTAAAACTTGCCGATTTAATCTTAGTTGTGCTTACTCCCGGTGCTGGAGATGATATTCAGAATTATAAAGCCGGAATTATGGAGATCGCTGATATTTTTGTACTTAATAAATCTGATTCACCTGAAAGCGAAAGCATGGAACAGCAGCTAAAGGCCATGCTTAAGTTAGGGATTGATGAAGGGAAAGTGCCGCCTGTATATAAAACAATTGCTACAACTGGAACTGGGATCAAATACTTAAAAAAAGAAATTACCGATTGTATCAGCACGGAAAAACTTCTCTTAAAAGAGTCCAGGAAAAAAAAGCTTATATCCCGGATGCTTAAGGATATGGTCAATACAATTCTTTTTCAAAAACCCCTGGCATCTTTTCCAAAAAAGAGGTTTGAAGAGTATATAGAAAAAATCTATAAACGGGAATTAGATCCATATACCGCTGCTGAAAAAATAGTAGAAAGTATGGGGAGAAAGGCGCATGAGTAACAAAATTGACCATATTGCGATTGCAGTAAAAGACCTAAAAAAAAGTATAGAACAATGGAAAAGCTATTTTAAAATCAAAGAATGCTGCATTGAAGAAATAGAAGAAAGGGGAGTAAAACTTGCTCAATTAAAAATCGGGGAAGGAGCTTCCATAGAACTTGTTACCCCTTTGGGGGAAAAATCAACCCTTAGAAATTTCCTTAAAAATAAGGGAGAAGGAATCCATCATATATGTTTTAAAGTCCAGGATATTGATAAATCAGTAATAGAACTCAAGAGACAGGGTGTTAGATTTGTCAGCGAAGAGCCGGTTATGGGTACAAGCGGCAGTCGGATAATTTTTATTCACCCAAACAATCTCAATGGAGTGCTTATTGAACTGAAAGCTTAAAATTTAAATTACATACCATCGGCTTTTTTACCAAGTCTTTTCTGAATTCCTCTCCCCTGATCTGAATAATCCAGGTTATCTTAAATTGAATGATTTTTTTCTTGATAAAATTAAACCCCTGCGTTAACTTATTAGTGAACAGAGGAACATCGTTAATATGACTAATATGAAACAAGAACATTTTTGGAAAATTAGATCAAAAAAATATGGATTTAAAGGTTAATTATTTTTGACAAGGAAAAAACAATGAAAAAGGGAAACTTTCTCTCAATCTTTATGCTTTTATTTCTTCTGTTTACTGCATTCTCTTTTGCTAATGGAGAAACAGTAGAGACAAAATCTTCTATTTTGACAATCGGAGGGAGGCTGCAGACTCAATATCAATATGTGGATTCTGATCCATCAACAAATCGTTTGATACTTCGGAGAGCACGGTTATCCTTCCAATCCGTACTGTCTGAATGGGCAAGCATAAAAGTCCAGGTAGAAGCGGGAAAACAAAAGTTCACGCTTAAAGATGCCTATCTTAGCTTTAATCCTAAAGGGTTCAGTCTTTTTATTGGACAAAAACATGTCCCCTTCTCCCGTGAAGCATTAAACTCCTCAAAATACCTTCAAATGATTGAGAGAAGCCTTTCATCTGAATTTGCGCCTTTTCGGCAGTTGGGAGTCGGTATACATGGTTATGCAGTGGATAAAAAACTGGAATACTATGTAGGTATTTATAACGGAGCTGTTAACAGCAGCTCTGTGTCCAACCTCGCTGATAATAGACTGGGAAAGGTTAAAATTTATCATATAGATGCAGGGGCCAGTGATGACAACAACAAATTCCTATATGCAGGGAGAGTAGACTTTCATCCCTTTGGATATATGAAAATGAGCCAGTCTTATTTGGAAGAGATGGAACACCCACTTTTAAGTTTTGGTATTAACTTCTTTAGCTCTGATGATTCTCCGAGTGGAGGACATTATCCAGGTACGTCCCAATTAAAGAAGATAGCAGTATGGGGAGGAGATGCAGCTCTTAAATATAAAGGTTTTGCCGGAACGTTTGAGTTTATACATCGAAATTTGTCGTGGTGGAATTCGATGGATCAGGTGAGTGATGCGGCCCAAGACACCTTTACTCTTCAGGGAGGGTACATGATAATCTCAAAAAAAGTTGAGGTGACCGCACGTTTTGAGTTCTTGAATTTTGATAAAGACAGCCAGCTGCTGGGTCCAGTAGGTCAACTCAAGGATAAGTGGTTAACTTTCGGCTTTAATTATTTTTTTGAGGGGCATCATGCGAAAATACAATTGAACTACATTATCAAGGATGAAGAAATGCCTTCTGGTATTTCCAAACCTGAAAACAATACGCTTCTTATTCAGGGTGCTTATTATTTTTAACTAACCTGCATAATTCATAAAAACTGCCGATAACCTAACATAACTTCTTATATAACATCCAGTTAAACTTGTTCTCCGAACAATTTCCGCCATAACTTTGTTCTGTGACATTGAGGAGGCCTTAGGGTATTATTTGCCAGGAGATCCCAATCTTTTCTTCCGCAACCGCGGGATCCAC
>JAUWTR010000070.1 GCA_030614645.1 Candidatus Aminicenantota bacterium | reverse complement strand
ATGCCGAAAACGTTATGGCTATTACCAATACCGCAATCAAGAAACGTCTTAATCTCATTACTCCTCCAAGATGGATGCTGGTCCCCTTACAAATAATAACCCAGCTCTTCATACACCGCTTTAGAGATCTGATAGTCCTGGACTGCTACCCCCGTTAAATCAGCCACTGTGATCTGGTCATCCGATCCCCGCTGCAGCTCTTTATTCATGATCACATTTCCCAGCTCAACTGGCTTCTCTGCTTTTATAGCGCCAGCCTCTAATGCCTTGAATATCTCCCCCCGCAGCTTACACTGGCTCAAACTGTCTGCTACCACAATGTCGGCCTTTTGCAGAATATCTGACTCAAGCTCCTGCTTTGCCGGAGTATCAGAGCCCATTGCCGTTATATGAGTTCCTTTAAGCATAAGTTCTGAGCGCACCAGTGGTTTCTTGGAAGGTGTGGCGGTTACAATAAAATTACAGCTTAAAGTTATATCATCCGCTTCCAATGTGGTTTGAATATTAAAACCCTGTACTTCCATATCTTTTTTATAAACATCAAGTTCTTCCTGGTTTACACCCCAGGCGATCACATCTCTGCAATCGACAATTTCTTTTAAATATCCTAATTGTAATCTTCCCTGTTCTACAGCCCCAAATATGCCGATACGTCTTATGTTTTTTGGGGCCAGATACCTGGCAGCTACAGCCCCTGCAGCAGCTGTCCTTACGGCAGTGAGCCAGCCCTCATCAAAAAGAATGCAGGAAAGGAACCCTGTCTTCTGGCTAAACAGAAGCATAAGCCCATAATTTGACGGCAGATCGAGTTTATAATTTCCATAAAAACCGCTGGCAATCTTTATAACATAATAGTCGTCATTTTTTATGAAACCATATTTAATATGAGTTTCTCCAGGGGGCTCTTCAAAGATCATCTCTCCTACCGGAGGAACAACCACTTTTCCCTGGGAATAAGCAATAAATCCCTCTTCGATGATTTTAATCACATCAATATTTTTCATGGCTTTTTTGATTTGATCAAGGTTAAATGTTTTTGTCATTTTCTCTCCTATTAAAAAAAGGTTAATAAAATCAAGGTCTAATAATAAATTATAATATGAATAACACTTTGTAAATGAAAAATGTAATCATCTCCAAATCCGCAAGAGCCTATTTGACAATTTCAGCTATCCTGATATATTAAGGCATGTGATCCCAGGATGAATCCGTTATTCATAGTATTACCTCTTATACTACTGCTCCTTTTTTTCTCAGCTTTTTTCTCCGGTTCAGAAACCGCATTTTTTTCTTTATCCAACCTGCAGATAGAAAAGCTTGTTCAAAAAAAGCCAGGCAAAGGGGAGAAGATACATAAAATCCTTAACCAACCCCGCCGTTTGATCATAACCATACTTTTAGGCAATGAGTTTGTAAATATTGCTATTTCCTCCATATCAGCAGGAATCATAATTAATATTTTCGGACAGGAAACTCTCTGGATAAATATCGCTCTTGTTTTGCCCGTGCTGTTGCTTTTCGGGGAGATCACCCCGAAAACATATGCAATTTATAATAACGAGAAATTTTCATCATTTGCTGTTACTCCCCTCACTTTTTTTGAAAAATGGATTGCTCCTTTAAGATGGTTGATTCGAAAGATCTCAGATAAAATCGCAAATATTTTTGTAAAAGAAAGTTCAAGAAAAGGAAGTATCTTAACCGAAGATGTGGTAAAGACAATAATTGAAGAAGGAGAAAAAGAAGGGGTGCTGGATACTCAGGAAAAAGAACGCATATACAAGATATTTGACTTTGGGGATACCAAAGTAAATGAGGTAATGACTCCCCGCTCCAACCTCTTCTATCTTCCTGTAGAACTGCCTTTAACCGAGATGATTCAAAAGATCAAACAAAAGCATTTTTCCAAAGTTCCTATATACAAGAAAAACCACGACAATATTATTGGAGTCCTTTTTGCCACTGACCTTATCGGTTTGTCTCAAGAGAAGTTAGAAAACTCAAAATCAACATTAAAAAGGATATTAAGAAAACCCTATTTTACTCCGGACTTTAAACGGGTAGATGAACTCTTTAGAACATTCCAAAGAAAAAAGATATCCTTATCTATAGTATTGGATGAATATGGGGGAGTCCAAGGGCTGGTTACCATGGAGGACCTGCTTGAGGAAATATTCGGGGAGATTGCTGATGAATATGAAAAAGAACAAAAACATCATGAAAAACTGGCTGACAGGATTTTTAAAGTAAAAGCTAACATGCCTCTTCCTGATTTTAACATCCTGGTGGGAAGTAAATTCACATCAGATGAGGTAGAGACTATTGGCGGCCTGGTTTTTTCTTTATTCGGAGAACTTCCGCAAGAAGAGATGAGTATTAAATACCATAACCTGGAATTTGCAGTTGAAAAAATAATCGGGAATCGAATCGATTCTCTAATTGTAAAAAAGAAATAATGCCGATAACACTTTCCTTAACTATTATTATCCTTTGTGTTGTAGGAGAAGCTTTTTTCTCCGGCTCAGAGATAGCCCTTATTTCTGTTGACAAGCTAAAGCTGAAACATGCAGCAAAATCAGGTCACAAATCTTCTCAACTTGTTTTAAACTTATTAGAGAATCCGGAAAGAATACTGGCCACAACTCTCTTAGGAGCAAACATCTTTGTAATTACCAGCACTACAGTGGCTGCATCTCTTTTTTATACCCTTCTGGGACAGATGGGCATTCCCTTATCTATTGTAGTTATGTCCTTTGTAAATTGGATATTCGCAGAGATCGTACCAAAAAGTGTTTTCCAGCAGCTGAGCAATTCTATCACCCCAAAGACAGCTTATTTTATCAAGCTGTTTTCCCTTTTGTTTTTTCCAGTTACCTGGACTTTTACTAAAATATCAGCCGGCATCAATCAAATCATTAGCGGAAAAAAGAAATATTCCCAAGAACAAATCATCGGTAAAGAAGAAATAAAACTGATGATGGATATGACCCGGAGCAAAACTGACATCAAGCCCAGTGAAAGGAAAATGATAAACCGGATGTTAAACTTTTCTGAGATCGAAATCTCTGAGATCATGATGCCTTTGATAGAAGTTTCAGCCTTAAGTGACAAAACCACAATTGACAAGGCAATAGAACAATTTATGCAAACCAAGCATAGGCGGTTACCTATTTTCCATAACCGAGTAGATAGAATAACCGGTATCCTAAACAGCTTCGAAATCCTGGGAGAAAAAGGAAATTCAAGCATTAAACCTTTTATCCGGGAAGCATACTATGTTCCCCCTACTAAAAAAGCTTCCGTGCTTTTAGAGGAACTCCAGCATAATGGAATCAACATGGCAATTGTAGTAGATGAGTTCGGCGGAACAGAAGGTATAGTAACAATTGAAGATATCCTGGAAGAGGTAGTCGGCGAAATAGAAGACGAGTATGACAAATTCAAGCCGGCATATCAAACTCATAAAGACGGCTCTATTATCGCTAAAGGAAGAATGGAAATAGATGAATTAAACGATCTTTTCAAATTAAACATTCCTCCTGGGGATTACGAGACTATAAGCGGATTTATCATTAATCAATTAGATAGAATCCCTAAAGCAGGAGAAACAGTAAAAATCACCGGGTCAACCTTTATTGTCCACAGAGCAAGCAGCAAAATGGTTATAGAAGTTAAAATATTGACCACTCCTTAGAAAGAATAGGCAGAAGAAATCCTGGACCAAAGAGCCGGGAGGTGGGGTGAGGGATGAAGATAAATGAAGCATAGCAATGAGGAATAAATATTAATATTACCTGAATCATTCGTAACGCAGCGTATCCACTGGATTGGCGCGAGCGGCTTTCAGCGACTTGTATCCGACAGTGATCAATGCCAGAACAAATGTCAGCATGGCCGTTATAATAAAAATGCTCAATTTAATATCCACTGCATAGGGGAACTTCTGCAGCCATTTTTTCCCAACCAGAAAAGCGACCGGCCAGGCAATAACATTGGAGATAATAACCAGAAAAAGAAACTGGCGGCACAGCAGGGCGACAATGGATCTTACCGGAGAACCCAGCACTTTTCTGATCCCTATCTCACGGGTTCGCTTTTCAGCCATAAAGGAAACCAATCCGAATAACCCGACACACCCGATCAATACCGCTAAAATAGCAAAGGCCCGAAAAATGCCGCCCAGTTTTTCTTCGGCCCGGTGCTGGCTGAGAAAAAACTCATCCAGAAAAAAATAATAAAAGGGAATGTGAGGATAGGTTTCTTTCCATAATCCCTCGATCTGATTTAGAGTTCCGGCCGTATCTTTGGCCTCTAAATGAAGCGTCAGCCGGCGCGCCCTGTTTTCAATGGGCCCCTCATCACTGATATACTGGATAAAGGTGGGCTCGACCACAGAGTAAAGGGAACGTTGATGGATATCTGCGAATACGCCGATTATGATTTTTTTTGACGGACGGGTTGTATCATACCAATTAATGTCAATGATCCTGCCTACCGGATCGTCCCATTCCAATTTTGCAGCAGCGGTTTCATTGATCATTATCGCGTTGGTTTTATCTGTTAATATTTCTTGAGAATATCCTCTTCCCTTTGTCACATTGATCTTGAGGCTGTCCAAATACCCATAGTCTACCAGGAAGTGCTCCATTCTGAACGTCTGGTCCTGGGCAAAACCTTCCGGACGGGTTCCGGTGTTAAAGAGATACCCTTCTCCGGGAACCATAGAAGTGGAACCGGCCGAGGCCACCCCATTGATTTTCAGCACTTCATTCTTGAATGATTCAAGACCGAGCCGAACATATTCATTATGCAGGATGAGCACCAAAGTGTTATCTTTGTCAAATCCCAGGTTTTTATCCTTCAGGTAGGTCTGCTGATTAAAAATAATCAGAGTACCAATGATTAAAATAATAGAGATCGCAAACTGAAAAACAACCAGCAGAGAACGAAAAAGCTTACCCTTGGAACCATGCTGCATCATGCCTTTAATGGCCAAGACAGGCGAAAATGCCGACAAAAAAAACGCCGGATAACTGCCGGCAATCAATCCTACAAACAGAACGATCCCTACCAGACCTAGATAAAGAAACGGAGATTGTAAAAAATTAAGCCCGATATCGCGTCCGGTAAGAAACCGGAAATAGGGCAGAAAAAGCTGAGCCAGGACAATAGCAAGCAGCAGAGAAAAAAAAGTAAAAACAAAGGATTCGCCAAGAAATTGAAAAATCAATTTCCGCCTTTCCGCACCCAGGACCTTGCGCAGGCCCACTTCCTTGGCCAAGCCCGAGGAGCGGGCGGTGGCAAGGTTCATGAAATTAATGCAGGCGATCAAAAGAATCACAAAGGCAATTGTTGAAAAAACAGTAATGACCTTGATATCACTGTTCACTCCCAGCTCATACTCAAGATGGGAATGCAGATGGATACTTTTTAACGGCTGCAGCCAGGTTTTAACTTCGGTTCCCATTTCCTTAAACATAGGGGCCAGATACTTTTCATTAAAAGCCGCTATTTTAAGGTCGAACTCTTTCAGATCGGTGTTGTCCTGCATGAGTAAATAGGTCTGAAAGCTGGCCCCTCTCCAGGAACCCAGCCGGGCATCATATTTTATCAAAGTCGCAAATGAAGCCAGTACAGAAAAAGTAAAGTGGGAGTTAGGCGGCGGATCTTTGACCACTCCGGTTATGCGGTAATCAAATTTATTATCCCAATTCATGATCTTGCCCACCGGATTTTCGTCGCCAAAATATTTCTGAGCGGTTTTCTCTGTGATGACCATGGTGAACGGAACCTCAAGCGCTGTGGCGGGATCACCTTCGATCATATCAAAAGAGAATACATTAAAGACGGATTGGTCTGCATATATTACACCTTCTTGAAAGAAACTCTTGTCCTCATAGATAAAAATCCGTTTTACCGTCGGCATGAAACGGGCTGAATCCAAACCTTCAGGATAATCTTTGACTAAAGTCGCTCCTACCGGCGCAGGAGAAATGGCCAGCTCCCGGGTTTTACCCATAGCTACCTGCTGGGAAACGACTCGATAAATATTGTCGGCATTTTTATGATAACCATCAAAAGAGAATTCATAGCCGATATAGGCCAGGATCAGAATACAGCAGGCTATCCCAATGGAAAGACCGAATATATTGATAAAAGAATAAGATTTGTACTTTCTCATATTCCGCAAAGCAAGCTTAAGATAATTTTTCAGCATTTGCTTCTCCCTAAATATTACACTTAACCTGAATCATTCATAAAAAATGTCCATACACATAATAATCAATCATTATACAAATGTTTTGTCAATTTATCATATGAGTCAGCAAGTGCATGATTGACAAGCAAATATGCCTGTGGTATTTCTGGTGAAAAATTTATTACAAAGGGAAAAAGGAAAATGGGTAAAATTTCAATAAATAATCAAAGCCAGAATCTAGCAAAGAGAATGTATTTTATTGATAACCTGAGAGTATTTCTTATTATGTTTGTAGTTGCTCATCATGTTGGCCAGGCTTATGGACCTACAGGTGGGGAGTGGCCTATATTTAATGATACACGAAGTGCAATTCTTGGGCCCTTTTTCCCTATAAATGCGGCATTTTTTATGGGATTGTTCTTTTTAATATCAGGCTATTTTTTACCGAGAGCCTATGACCGTAAGGGAATTAGAATTTTTTTGAAAGAGCGCTTAATGCGTTTGGGAATCCCATTGTTGTTTTTAGGATTATTGGTTTTTGGGCCTTTTGTATACATGGGATATATTTCTGAAGGAGGGCAGCTTTCCTTTCTACCGTTTTATTTTGGTGTATACCTGGGAAAACTGCAGATCGAGTGGGCTCATATGTGGTTTGTAGCGCATTTATTGGTTTATGCTATTGGATATGCCCTTTTTCGCTTAGTTAAAAAACGCAGAAATCCAAAAAAGGGGAAAAAGGCTTTATCAATACCCGGGAGAGGAATAATTCTGGCCTTTACTCTTGGCCTGGCTCTATCAACAGCAGTAATTCGCATCTGGTTTCCTATAGACCGTTGGGTGCGCCTGTTTTTTCTTATCCCTTCTGAAATAGCTCATCTTCCCCAGTATTTTTGCCTTTTTGGATTGGGCATTGTGGCCTATCGCCGTGACTGGTTTCGCCGCCTGCCTGTCAGGCCCGGTTATTTATGGTTTTGGATAGGCTTATCAGCTGCATTACTGCGTTATTTTTACGGCTATACCGTAGGGAGCTTGCTGCCTCCCATCACTGCTTCAGGCGGATTTAATTGGCGCTCCTTGATCTGGAGCACTTGGGAAACATTTATATGTGTAGGGCTCTGTGTGGGATTAATAGTCTTTTTCCGAGAAAAGATCAACAAGCAGGGAAAGTTGATGCCAATTTTATCTTCTTGTGCTTATTCTGTATACATAATCCATCTATTGGTTGTTGTAGCCT
>JAUWTR010000067.1 GCA_030614645.1 Candidatus Aminicenantota bacterium | reverse complement strand
AGACCAAATAAAAAATGGGGACATGTTGCTTTTTTGGTTAACCAAAAAAGCAACATGTCCCCATTTTTTATTTGGTCTTTGGGGGGCAATTATTTAATAATAAAAGACTCATTATTGGCTTTTAGGGAGAGTGCTATGAAGCATAAAAAATTATACTTAACTGGTTTGGTGGTGATAACTGCACTCCTGTTATGCGCAGCTGCATTTCTGGTGCCCCGGGGGATTCAGGAGACCTTTATGCAGCCTGAATTGCCGGAAGGGTGCACTGTTATCCTGGTGGGCAAAGACGCCTCAACAGACGGCTCGGTTATGGTAACCCACACTGCCGACTGCGGCATATGCGACTGGACCTGGCACTTTGTGCCGGCTGCAGACCACCCCCCTGATGCTGTGCGTAAGATATATCATATAAACCAGATGAAGACCTGGCCGCCTGAGACCGGGGGGAAATGGAAGATGGCGCTTGAAGAAGGTTACACCGAATTTGACCTCCCCCAGGTAGAACACACCCACGCCTTCACACACGGAGATTTCGGCTATATAAACGACCATCAGCTGGCAATGGGTGAATCAAGCTTAGGCTGCCGCGCGAAACTGCGGAACCCGACTCCAGCGGTAAAGTTTGACATCACCATGCTGACGCTTCTGGCTATGGAAAGGTGCACGACCGCCCGGGAAGCCATAAAACTTATGGGAGGGCTGGCGGAAAAATACGGGTACGGCTATGTTGACAGCGGCGAGATGCTGGCTGTAGCAGACCCTGAGGAAGCCTGGATATTTGAGATAATGCCTGTGGGCCCGCTTTGGACTCCCAAGAGCGGGAAACCAGGAGCTGTCTGGTGCGCACAGAGGGTGCCTGATGACCATGTCAGTGTCTGTCCAAATGAAGCGCGCATCGGAGAGATCGACCCGGATGATACAGAGAATTTTTTAGCCTCTCCCAATGCCGTGTCCCTGGCTGTGGAAAAAGGTTTTTACGATCCGGAAAGCGGCGAACCTTTTATCTGGAAAAAAGCTTATTCTCCGGTCACAGGGAGTGCAGCAAGCACCCAGGGTAGGCGGGGCAGGCTGTGGCGGTTTTTTGACTTGGTTGCCCCTTCCCGTAAATTCCGTCCGGACACTCCTAACATGGAACTCCCCTTTTCAGTTGCCCCTGAAAAAAAGCTTTCTTTAAAGGATGTAATCGCCCTTATGCGGGATAAATACCAGGGCAGCAGCTTTGACCCGGCCCAGGGGATAAAGGGAGGACCGTTCAGTAATCCCAATCTTTTTGGAGGTTTTACAGTAGATAAAAAAAGATACAACGCATCCCGCTGTATAAGCGTTAATAAGGTGGAATACACCACTGTGGCTGTGTGCCGTGACTGGCTGCCTGACCCTGTAGGCGGAGTGGTGTGGCTGTCGTTCGGGGCGCAGGATACGACCTGTTACATGCCGATTTATGCGGGGGTTACCGCAATCCCTGAGTCTTTTAGCATAGGAGACCACTGGCATTTAAACCGCAACTCCGCCAGATGGGCTTTTGATTATGTTGATTTCCATTCTCAAGTGGCCTACTCTCACGCTATAGAAGATGTAAAAAAAGTTCAGCTTATCTGGGAGGATGGGGCTATAGATAAAGGGCAGGCCATAGAAAAAACAGCGCTTGAGCTTTTTAAACAGGATCCGGAACTTGCCGCAGAGTATCTTACTGATTACTGCTTAAGCAACGCCGAAAAAGTATTGGACGCCTGGTGGAAGCTGGGGGACGATCTGCTGGTAAAATATAATCACTTCCGGATCTATGATCCGGAGAAAAGGACTGCCAGGTCGCTTAAAATACCGGAGTGGTGGAAACAGGCGGTTATAAAGTATGACAAGCTTGAACCGCTTAAAAAATAATAAAGCAAAACCAGGAAAAGCATTGACATATACGGATAAATCGGATATAAACCTTTTTACCTTTATAAACCTGAGGAGGTGAGTTTTATTGGCATACATCGTAATTGATGAAGGCGAGAACATCGAATCAGCCCTGAGAAGATTTAAGCGAAAAGTTCAACATGAAGCAATTATTAAAGAGATAAAAAAACATGCTATCTACTTTAAACCCGGCGAGAACAGAAGGCTGAAAGAAGCTAACGCCAGAAAGCGGATGAGAAGACGCCTCCGTAGAGAAAGAAGTTTCCATAATTTTTAACAAAACAATTAAAAAACCTCCCTGGCTCAAGGTTAAACTGCCGGCCCACAAAAACTTTTTTTACGTATCCAACCTGTTAAAGCAAAAAAAGCTTAACACTATCTGCCAGAGCGCCAGGTGCCCCAATGTATCAGAGTGCTTCTCCCATAAAACCGCCACATTCCTTATACTCGGGGATATCTGCACCCGCAACTGCGCCTTCTGTGCGGTTGAGAAAGGCAGTCCCCTTACTCCTGATACAGAAGAAGCCGGCCGGATAGCAGATACAATATCTGCGATGGGGCTGAAATACGCCGTGATAACATCGGTCACCCGGGATGACTTGCCTGACGGCGGGGCATCTATTTTTGCAGAGACTATTAAAGCCGTAAAAAAAAGGAACCCCGGTATTAAAATAGAAGTCCTTATCCCGGATTTTTCCGGGGACATGCGACAGCTTGAAACCGTTGTCCGGGCAGAGCCCGATGTGCTGAATCATAATTTGGAAGTTCCGGAAGCGATATATTCCCGGATAAACCGTCCCTCAGATAATTACCGCAGGTCGCTTCAAGTGCTGAAAAGAGCAAAAGAAATGGGCGCAGTCACAAAATCAGGGCTTATGCTCGGTCTGGGAGAGAGCGAAGAAGACATCCTGCGCACCAGCAAGGACCTCCGGGAAGTATCCTGTGATCTTTTAACGATCGGGCAGTATCTTCAGGCTGTTAAAAATAATGCGCCCGTGGTAAAATACTATTCTCCGGATAAATTTGTTTTATTCCGGGAAAAGGCGCTTGACACTGGTTTTAAGGGCGTTGTGTCAGGGCCGCTTGTCCGCAGTTCCTATTTGGCCCATAAGCTTTATAATACTATAAATAATTTAGAGGTATAGAAAAAATGCGCTATTTGATCTTATCCGACCTTCATGGAAACCTGGAAGCTTTAAATGTAGTGCTTAAGTTTGCTGAGGGAGAAAAAATCGACTACTACTTTTGTTTAGGAGACCTCGTAGGATACGGAGCTTCCCCGAATGAGGTGATAGATAAAGTGCAGGCGCTCAAACCTCTATCAATTATCCGCGGAAACCATGACAAAGCTGTGTGCGAAAGTGAATCCCTTGAATCATTTAACCCTATTGCTGCTATGGCCATCAGCTGGACACAGGAAAATATTTCGGAAAAAAACTTGGATTATCTCTGCAAAATAAAAAAGGGGCCTCTGAAAATAGAGGACAATATTACTATCTGCCATGGCGCCCCTTTTGACGAAGATTACTATATATTTGGAGAATTCGATGCGGCAGAAGCCTTTTTGCATATAGAAACCCATATAACTTTTTTCGGGCATACCCATTTTCCCTTTGTTTATAAGAACAAGGACCACCTGGTCGAAGGCACCTATGTCTCCGGAAATTTCAGTAAATTAAAACTAAAGAAAAAGACCAGATATCTCATCAACCCGGGTTCGCTCGGCCAGCCCCGGGACAGAAACATCCGTTCCTCCTGTGCGGTTTATGATTCCGAAGCCGGAGAAATATACTTTCACCGGCTCGAGTATGACATTGAAACAACCCAGAAAAAAATACTCGACGCCAAACTCCCCCCGGCTCTGGCTAAAAGGCTGTTTGCGGGAATATAGACGGAAAAATACGGAGGAAATCTATGCTGTATACAACTTATGACTTTACAAAGGGGAAACTTTTTTTAGGGAAAACTGAGAAAGGCCTGTGTATAGTCAAATTTATACGGAAGGCTGCGGATATAAAAAATAAAGTCCTCTCTATCGAAAAAATATCAGTTCAGGCAAAGGCGGGTAACAAGTCTGCCTTTCTTCGCGAAATAAAGCTTTTTGACCGCTATTTCCAGGGAAAGCCCGAATCTTTTGATTCAGCCACTTTGGATTATGTATTCGGCACCCGGTACCAGCAAAAGGTCTGGAACAAGGCCCGCAATATCCCCTATGGAAAAACTGTATCCTATAAAGACCTGGCGCTTCAGCTTCTAAGCCGGGGATACAGAAGCGTGGGGCAGGCCCTGGGCAAAAATCCTCTGCTTATTGTTGTCCCCTGCCACCGCATTATCCGCTCAGACGGCAGCCTGGGAGGCTTCGGAGCAGGACTGGGGCTGAAGAAATGGCTGCTTGCACTCGAATTCGAGGGACATCATACTTAATTTTTTTTGGGGCCTGGCTTTTTCTTTTTCAGGCTTCTTCCTGTATAATCCTCAATCATAGTAATAAAATCAGTTCCACCAAGAGGCCTTCCTGTACTAGCATGCTTTTGGAAACGTTCCAGTAATTCTTTTTGTGTCGGTTTGGCAAGATATAATGCCCAGTCAGGAATTCCTTGAGTAAAATAATTGGTATCTAATAGAAAGTGTTCTTCTTTATTAACATGGACTTTTGCACTTGACCAGGAATAATCTTCGGCCCGCTTCACTAAGCCTGCTCTAACAGAATTACGTTCAATATATCGCATAGCAGAATATAGATATTTCTCATCCAAAGGATAAGATAAAAACCTCCCCTGCCACAGGTATCCCCGCCAATTCTCACGCAAATTTACCATCCGAGAATATCTTCGGTGAGCTTCTCCAAAACCTTTAGCAAAACTATCGGGATTTTTTGGGATTGCAATAAAGTGTACATGATTATCCATTAGGCAAAATGCCCAAAACCTGATTCCTTTTTTCCTGGCAAATTTTTTTAACAGTAAAAGATAAAACTTTTTATCTCCATCAGAAAAAAATACCTTTTGACGGCGATTTCCTCTTTGGATGATGTGGTGGGGGATTTCAGGTACGACAATACGTGCTATCCTTGGCATGTTTTTATGATAAAAAGTAAAATATTCTTCTATATATAAGACTCCCTAAGTATCAAACAATTCTCATAAACTCTGACTATTTTTTAGAGCAAAACAAATACTGAGATTTAAGCTAAACAATATGTAATATTAATTAAGTATGATGTCCCTCGAATTAATTGCCGATAAAGCGGTTTATGAATTCAAAGGTACGGTTGTAGGCCTCCATACGGTTCTTGTAGAGTAGGAATTCATGAGGCTCGTCAGGCGCAATCATCAACTCTATATGCACATCACCTTTGACCCGCAGTTTCTGCACGATATCTGTTGTCTGCTGGAAAGGCACATTGCGGTCGTCGTCGCCATGGATAAAAAGCACAGGTGAGGTCCAGGTATTGAGGCTGGCTACAGGAGAAGATTCGCGGGCCAGTTTTCGCTCCTCTTCATTGAGGCGCCCCCATCCCATCTGGGACCAGTCGTGTACGCCCGCCATATCCACTCCCACCTTAAAGATGTCCGAATTGCGTGATAAGGCCATGGCCGTAAGCAGGCCGCCGTAGGAAAGACCCCATTTTCCGATCCGTTCCGGATCAACCTCGGGGCGGCTCTGGAGGTACCTGGCGCCGGCCAGCACATCCTGGTATTCGGAAGCACCCTGCATACCGGTCTTTTTTGCGTTGCGGAAGGAGCGGCCATAGCCGATGCCGCTGCGGTAGTTTATGGAGATCACCACATAACCCTGGTTGGCAAAATACTGGTTGATGCCGTAAGCCTCGGAATAAAACTCCATATAGTGCCAGCCCAGAAGCATCTGGCGGATGGGCCCGCCGTGGGTGTAAACCACACCTGGACGCTTATCACCCGGTTTGGCTCCTTTGGGGAGAAAGAGCTGGCAGGGTATCTCAAGCCCATCCGGGGCTTTGACGATAATAAGCTCGGGCACGATCAATTCATCCAGAGGGAATTCAGGTGGAAGGCTCTGGGGGGCAATTACCCTTGATTTTCCTCCTGCAGAAGGCACAAAAGCGATGGACAGAGGGTGCCTGGCTGTAGCATGCAAAAAAGCGACCTCTTTTCCTGAGGCGATGGCCACAGGATAGCTGCCAATGGTGGCGCCTGAAGTAAGCTGGGCAGCTTTACCTCCGGCTGTGGGGACCTTCCATATATGCCGGCCGTGGATATCGGCCAGGTTTGTCGACATAAACAGGGTGGCCCCGTCGCTTGAGAGGCCTATGTGCTCTACAACTCCCTCCTCAGGAGTCAGGTCCACAGGTTCTCCCCCTTTAAGCGGCAGGGAAAAAACATGTTTCCATATGTCGTGCTCAGCTGTAAAGAGAATGCGGTTATTGGCAGTCAACTGAAAATCATCAAAAAGATAGAACCTGGGTTTCTTTTTAGGAGTTTGCCACACTTGCTCCGCACTCCCTTCCGCAGCAGCGGCAACCATAATTTTCAGGTTGGCCGGCCCGCGGTCCCGGAACCCGGAGGTTGCATTGTAGTGCCTGCCCGGCCTGCGTAAAAAGGCGATTTTCTGGCTGTCAACAGACCAGGAAGGATTACTGTCCCGGTCCACTCCGGGGGCGATCCAAGTGATTTTTCTTGCGGCTAAGTCAAATACGCCGATATAGCTGTGGTCATCCCGCCTGGATACAAAGGCGATGCGGGTTCCGTCGGGCGACCAACAGGGCGAGCCGTTTTCTCCAGCCGCTCTAAAGAGCAGCTCAGGCTCTGGAACAACACCAGGATTTTCCGGCGGTTTTAAGGGGAGCCGAAAGATGAGGCCGTCTCTTACGATCAGGACCCATTTCCCGTCAGGAGAGAGGACCGGATTTCTTCCGGTGGCTACCTTCCAGAGTTTTCCTGTGCCGGGCCTTACCGCCCAAATGGCCTGTTCCATTCCATCCGGGTCGCTGCGGGAATTTGTGACCCACCCTTTACTGTTGGGGCGTCCTCCTTTGACAAAGACCACAGTCTTTCCATCATCAGTGATATAAACACCGGGAAGCTCAAAGACTTCATCTCGGGTATAGCCCGTCAGGTTGACCGGCTTAAAATCCGGAGCTGCCGCAGTCCAGACATTTCGCTCCCCCTGCGAATAAAAAACCCAGGCGATACGGTCGGCTTTTTGGGCCGACACCAGGCTCCAGGGGTAAGGCGGACTCAGCACCTGCTCAAGGGTAAACGTGCCCTGGGCCGGAGCCTGACCAATTATACCGAAAAAGATCACAAGACAAACTACAGCTATTAATATTTTTCGCATTATTTTCTCCTTAGTCCTTCCAGGCTAGAATAATACAACAGGAGCGATTAAATCAATAAAAAAACACACTAACCTGGATTATTCACTAGCACATCAATATCTGTTAACCTGGATTATTCACGAGTCGAGGTTGCCGCAGATGCAAGGCGTAGGGGATGAAGCTGTGGTATTTCACAGCGAATCCGCTGCAACAAAGCAGATGCGGTAAGATCAGCTCGCCTGAAAGGTAAAAAATGTCGATT
>JAUWTR010000313.1 GCA_030614645.1 Candidatus Aminicenantota bacterium | reverse complement strand
GGATGATAAGAAGGGAAAGTGCTGGACTATTGGGGCGCGGACGGGGAAGTGGTACTATTATGATGAAAAAAAATGGGTCGAATCACAGCCACCATCTTTGCACGAGGGGAAAGCTATTTGTATTTATTGTGGATATGAGAATGAACTTGAGAATGATATGTGCAATTACTGCGGAGGGAATCTGGACGGAGGAGAGTACTCATGCCCAAAATGCGGTTGCAAATTGAATTCACCTACTCAGTTTTGTCCTGAGTGTAAAGAGGAATTGAATGT
This sequence comes from Candidatus Aminicenantota bacterium, assembly GCA_030614645.1. Lineage (GTDB taxonomy): Bacteria > Acidobacteriota > Aminicenantia > Aminicenantales > Aminicenantaceae > JAUVXM01. Next base: position 2,928 of record JAUWTR010000313.1, on the reverse strand, counting down.
GATCTCAACTCCAAAGAAACCGGTCGATTTCAACATAGGGGCAAAAAAAGAAGGGCTGAAGACTGAAACTGAAAATTCAATGTGGAATAAGTTTGTCCACTTGGATTCAGAGATAAAGGCGGAAGACGAGGCATTAGCAAATGACGGCGGCTCAAACTTTGTTCTGCGTTTTGTAAGCCCGAGTTCTTTAATGTTCTTTTTTGGAATTGCTGGATTGATTTTCGGAATTATTGCGGGTGTCTTTATTGGTATCTCAAATATGTTTCCGGACGTGGTAGGAAAGCTGCCGAATTTCTTACAATCTATCCATGGTCAGCTTCCAGGCGGGATTGTTTTTGGCTTGTTCGGCGGTGCGGCAGGTTTTGTCTGCCTTGGAATATTAGGATTGATGAATGCTGTTCTTTTAAATGTTATAATTTCTTTTTTGGGGGGAATAAAAATACGCCTCGAAAAATATTAGAAGGCGTGGCAGGGTTAAGCCTTTTGCTCTAAAGCAAAAGCTATTTGGCCAAGGGAGATCGACTCGTCATTTGGGGAATATAAGACTGGGCGCAGAATGTGGAAATCCTGTTTTTCAAGCTGCCTGAATGCTGCCTGGACTAGAAATTTATTAAGAAAAACACCGCCTGCAAGAACAACAGTATTGGTATTATGCTCCTGTCGACATTTTAAAGCAACAGCAACGATAATGTCTGCCAGGGTATTATGAAATTTTGCCGAGAGCTCAGAAACAGGCGTTTTATTTTCGATATCTCTAACTATTGCTTTTATGGTTTTCCTAAAGGATACGATATATGGCCCTTTAAAACTTTCCTTTTCTGAACTGCGGGAAAGTTCAAATTCATATACATGTTTTATTCTGGAGTCAGCACAGGATTCCAATAGCATTGGTGCCTGAGCTTCAAACTCAACATCAATTGGAGCCAGGCCGGCTAAAAATGATATAGCATCAAATAGCCTCCCGCAGCTGGATGACTGCGGACAGCACAGCTTCTGTTCTATCATTCCTAGCACACCCTTTATTTTATCCGGGCTGACTTTCCTCAAAGCGTCAAGTGGGGGAAGATCGCGCCCGAATATATTATAGAGATAGGCAAGGGACATTCTCCATGGTTGTTTTGCAGCCAAGTCTCCACCGGGAAGAGGCAGATACTCAAAGTGTGCGAAGCGTTCAAATCCGCTGTAGTCGGCCAGAAGGAACTCTCCTCCCCATGCAGTACTATCATTCCCATATCCGAATCCATCCAGGGCGATCCCCAGAACTTTTTCTTTCCGGGCAATGTTATGTTCAAGCATAGGAGCAAGTATATGGGCAAAGTGGTGCTGGACTTTTAAATGATACACGCCACTCTTTTCAGCATATCTGGTGGTGTGGAAGTCAGGGTGGAGGTCTGAGACAACGACATCCGGCTTAATATCAAAAAGTCGGGATAGGTGAGCTATCGTCTCCTGAAAGTATTTGAAATTCTGGTATTCATCCAGGTCGCCCAGGAATTGACTGGTGATTACATAACCGTTTTTATAGACTGAGATAGTATCTTTTAATTCTCCGCCTAAGGCCAGGATCTGACCGGAATATTTAAGCTGCTCCGGGACAGCCTGGGGGTAGGGGACATATCCTCTGGCCCGGCGGATAAAGAGCGGCCTGCCGTTGAAGATCTTCATTACTGAATCGTCAGCCCTCATCGATATAGGACGGTCATGAGTCAGGATATAATCGCAAAGTTTTCCAACCCCTTCATTCTGATCTTTCATAATAGGAGAATCTTTTAGATTGGAACTGGTGGCAACAAAAAGTTCGATATCTTTAAGCAAAAGATAATGAAGAGGTGTGTAAGGCAGCATAAATCCCAGTTCATTAAGTCCGGGGGCTATTCCCTGAATGTCGTTTTTTTTCTTGAGCAATACGATCGGACGGCGGGGAGAGCAGAGTTGTTCTTTTTCTTCCGGGCTGACATGAGCATAATTCTTAATGGCCTTTATATCCTTGGCCATGAGTGCCAGCGGTTTGTAATTTCGTGCTTTGATTTTGCGTAGTTTCTGGACCGCTTCCTTATTAAAGGGGTCGCAGACGAGGTGAAAGCCGCCGAGTCCTTTAACTGCCAGTATATTGCCTGATTTGAGCAGTTCAGTGGCTTTTTTTATGCCTCTGGGCATGTGTTTTCCAGTGCGTGTATTAAGCAGAGTTACTTGGGGGCCGCAGTCAGAGCAGGCAATCGGTTGGGCATGGTATCTGCGGTCCATAGGATCGGAATACTCCCTATGGCACTTGTCGCACATTTTAAATCCGGCCATAGTGGTTTTTTCTCTGTCATAGGGAAGGCTGTTAACAATAGTATAGCGTGGTCCGCAGTCAGTGCAATTAATAAAAGGATAGAGGAAGCGGCGGTCTGTTGAGGTGTTCATCTCTTTGTGACAGTTGTCACAAAGAGAAATATCAGGAGATATGAAAACAAAGCTGCGGCCTTTGCCGGTTTTTTAATATAGAATTTTCTACAACCAAACCATTCGGCTAAACAGATATCGATTTTTTCAATCCGGGCAAGAGGCGGTTTGTTATGTTTGAGGGCTTTGATAAAGTCATTAAAATCGCAAGGGATCTCCGATTCAAGGTGGATTTCCACTCCGAAACCTATATTTTTTACCCAGCCGGAATATTTAAGTTTTCGGGCTGTCCTGTATATAAAAGGTCTGAATCCGACACCTTGGACAACACCGAATACAACCGCTTCTATTGCCTTTGATTTTTCCATACTGAATCAAACTACTAACCTGAACTATTCATAAAAAAATGTCGACTTGTGAATAATTCATGGTACCTAGAGTTATTGTTTATCTATATTTTTAATTTGTTTTTTAATGTTATTTTCTCGATGGTAACTGCGGTCTATCTTGGAATATAATATTGCTAATTCTTTGTGGTCGATC
>JAUWTR010000017.1 GCA_030614645.1 Candidatus Aminicenantota bacterium | reverse complement strand
CACCAGCGGAGTTACTACAGTTATCGGCTGCCTTGGCACTGATGCTATCACCCGGCATATGTCTTCCCTGCTGGCTAAAGCCAGAGGACTGGAGGAGGAAGGAATTTCAACTTACATTTTTTCCGGGTCCTATGAAGTTCCAGTTAAAACCATAGCGGCAGTATTCGCTCCGACCTGGTAATCATAGACAAGGTTATTGGAGCCGGCGAGATCGCGATATCAGACCACAGATCTTCCCAGCCATCCTTCGAAGAATTTGCTCGCCTGGCAGCCGAGTGCCGGGTAGGCGGAATGCTGGGAGGAAAAGCCGGAATTCTCCACTGCCATCTTGGTGATGGAAAAAGAAAATTGGAACTGATCCTGCGTTTGATCAATGAAACCGAAATCCCGCCCACTCAGGTTATTCCTACTCATTGCAATCGAAATCTGGATTTGCTAGCTGATGCTGTAAAATTTTTACAACTGGGCGGATATATAGACTTAACTGCAGGCCCGGACCCGGAAGCTATAGAAGAAAAGCATTTAAGCATTGCTTCCTCAATTCGGTATTGCCAGGATAATAAAGTTCCTATCGATCAGATCACAATAAGCTCTGATAGTAATGGCAGTATGCCTGTATTTGACAAAAAAGGAAACCTCACAGGCTTGACAATATCTACTCAAAAAAGCCTACTTGCAAACTTTCGGTATTTAATACAAAAAAATATAATTAGCATGGAAGACGCTGCTAGGCTTTTTTCAACTAATTCAGCCATCTTCTACAAATTTATACGGAAAGGAAAAATCAAACCCGGAATGGATGCGGATATGATCATTCTGGATAAAGATTTAGACCTTATCGATTCATTTACTAAAGGCAAAAGGATGCTGGGGGAAGGAAAATTAATCACATGAAAAAACAACCAAGTTTCGGAGCAGCACTTATTCCTCTAATTGCTATGGGACTTCTCCTTGGCATAGGTTACGGCGTCTATAAAATCCGTCCTCAAGTACTCCTTATTACCGCTGCATTCATTACAGGTTGTTTAGGCTTTGTTTTACGTTTTACTTGGAAAGATATGGAAAAAGGTATTGTTGACGGAATCCATAAAGCTATGCCGGCTATCCTTATTATGTTATGTGTGGGGGTCCTTATCGGCACCTGGATTGCCTCAGGCACTATCCCTATGGTTATATATTACGGATTAAAATTAATCTCTCCAAAATACTTCTTGGTTACAGCCTGTTTTGTTTGTTCACTTACATCTATTGCCACCGGGACTTCCTGGGGAACAATTGGAACTCTTGGGGTTGCCTTTATCGGTATAGCCATGGGCCTTGGAATCCCTCTCGGCCCGGCAGCAGGAGCTATTGTAGCCGGATCTTATTTCGGCGATAAAATGTCTCCCTTTTCAGATGTGACCAACCTGGCGCCGGTTGCTGCGGGCTCAAATCTCTTTGACCATATAAAACATATGATGTGGTCAGCAACACCTGCCTGGATATTAGGGCTTCTGATCTACTTTTTTGTCGGGCTCGGATATGGCAGCTCCAAGGTAGAATCAGAAAGCATGACTCTCATAACAGAAACACTTAAAACCAATTTTAACTTCAATATTCTGCTGCTTCTTCCTATGGTAATAGTCTTCTATTTTGCCGCCACTAAAAAACCTACGATCCCGGGAATGCTTTTTTCATCTTTTATAGCAGGAATTCTTGCTATTATCTTTCAAAAAGCTTCCATCCCGGAAATTGCCACGGCAATAAATACCGGTTATGAATCCACAACCGGAGTCGCTCAGGTAGACCAGCTTATCTCAAGGGGTGGAATGATGAGCATGATGGAAACTCAATTGGTCGCTTTTACAGCCTTCAGTTTTGGGGGGATTATGCAGGCAACTGGGCTTTTATCAGTCATATTAGAAAAAGTAATGAAATTTGCTCGCAAGGTTTCGAGTTTAGTGCTTACATCAATTTCTCTTTCTATTATCACTGCTCTTGTAACCGGGAGTTCTTATCTTTCTATGATAATCCCCGAAGAACTGCTTGCCCCGGCCTACAGTAAAAAAGGCCTGGCCGCTAAAAATCTGTCCCGGATCGCTGAAGAAAGTGGAGCTATAATAGTTCCTTTAATACCATGGAGTATGGCAGGCGTTTATATAACTGGAACAATAGGAGTCTCTACTTTCTCTTATCTCCCCTGGGCCATAATGAATTATGCCTCGGTTTTTATCCTGATTGCATTTGGATTTACAGGATTTTCCATGGCTCCAAAAATAAGAGAAGATGAAACTCAAATAGGAAGTTGACTTTATTTATATGAATAGTTAAGGATAGTTAGGACGGACTGGAATTATTCGAAGTTTTTATTTATATCAGAAAAAGCTTTTGCAAATTTTTTTTGCGCTTCTTTTCGTTTTTCTTTTTCCATTGCAGAAGTAGTGTCAAATCTGCGGTCAGCCTCGCTTTTTTTCTTTTTTTCTATTAAAAGCAACTCATCCAAAGAACTTTTTTTCTTTTTTCTTTTTTCGGTTTTAATGACTCCCCCAGACTCAGCATCTATCCAGAATACAACTCTACATACTGGGCAGGTGATTTTTAAAACTTTTACTTTTTCCTTTACCGCTTTATCTTCCACCATCAACAATTTATCAAAAAAAGCTAGAGCAAGCAAGAAAAATAGAGGCGGTCATTTCGGCATTTCTATCTGGTGCTTTTTTATCAGTTTAAAAAGCCCCTGGCGGCTGAGACCGATCTCCTCTGCCGTCCTGGTTCGATTATAGTCAAACTTGACCAATGCTTGATTCAAAAACCTTTTCTCAAACTCAGCCTTTGCCTGAAAAAATCCATTATCCGGTTTACTGTAGCTGAGTTTTCGCTGGTTTATCCTTGAGGATAAATCTTCAGTTTTCATAAGGCAAGAATCGCTATTTAACACCAACCATCTCCGAATCTCATTTTCAAGCTCCCGGATATTCCCCGGCCAAGAATAATTCAGAAGAAGTTCTAATGCCTTAGAACCCACCTCAATTTTATCACTGCTTATTTCTCTGGAATGTTTTTTAATGAAGTGCTTAATAAGCAGAGGAATATCCTTATTTCTCTCTCTTAAAGGGCTTATTTCAATCGTAACAATTTTAAGACGGTAATACAGGTCTTCTCGAAAATTACCCTTCAAAACCTCCTCCTCGATGTTTTTATTGGAAGCACTGATAAACCTAGCATCAATGGAGCGGGTTCTATTTTCCCCAATACGTCTAATTTCTCCTTCCTGAAGAAGCCTGAGTAATTTGGCCTGTAAAGGAAGCGAAAGGTCTCCTATCTCATCCAGGAACAGAGTCCCCCCAGATGCTGCTTCAGTAAGACCGGGCTTGTCCCTCACAGCTCCTGTAAAAGCTCCTTTAGTATAACCAAATAATTCACTCTCAAGCAGGTTTTCAGGCATTGCCCCGCAATTTATTGCAATAAAATCAGCATTCTTTCTTTGTCCGGACTGATGAATATTTCTGGCCACAAGTTCCTTTCCTGTCCCACTTTCTCCCCAGATAAAAACAGGGACTGTTGTAGCTTTGACTTTACTTATTAAACCTAAAACATCTTTTATAGATTCACTATTTCCAATCAAACGCCATTGAGCATCAAAACAGTTATTCCCGTCTTTACTTACTAACTTCATTTTTCTAAAATAATCCAGGCTCTTAAATTACCATCAGTATAAACAACGAATAAATATAGTAATTTTTCTCACAAATAAAGATCTTGTAATTTTTATTGTTAAATTTGAATTGTAATATGGAGTTATTTGGAGGCATGGATACGGGTAAGTCCCTTTGAAAGACAGGAATTTCCTCCAGCGGGGAAATCCCTTCCTGTCCCTTGCAATAATGAATACTCGCACAAGAAATAAGCAGATAAGAAGCAGATAAAGCTGAGAGTATGGATACGCTCGCTTCAGATTTTTAACGCCATTCTTCTTCGTTTTTCTCGGCTGCTGCGCAACTCCCCCCGTCCGTGGGTCAGACATGCTCCCAGCCCGGCTGCGCCGGGTTCCCTCGAAAAAACTCATCAGAAGGCTAAATCTTCAATGTCGCTTAATCCATACCCTCAGCTTCATCCAACACCCTTTAAATTATTAAACCAGGCATCCAGTATTGCGATGATCTTATAGCGAAACAGGACATCCTCCATAAATTTTATTACTGCTTTTCGAGAGCTTTGATTTTTATTTTTACATCCCTATATTCAGCATTCAATTTCTTCACCTCTTGGAAGGCTTTTAAGGCCTTTTGGCCTTTATTCATTGCCTCGTACAGGGAGCCTTGTTCATATTTAAGTGCAAGTGATTGAGAAGAATCCTTTTCTGCAAGTTTCATTGCCTTTTCAATCCAATCTAAGGCTTCCTTGAAATCCTTCTTCTTATTGTAACAAAAACTAATTACACTATAACTATCGACCTCTAGTTCTTTGCTTCTGGCTGAAAGCTTACACTCTTCAATCGCTTCATCAAATAGCTCCTGCTCAAGAAAAGCAATCCCAAGGTTATAATGGCTTTCATAATTCTCTTTATCAACTTTTTCTTCCAGCGCATTTCTGAAATCAGAGACAATATCAGAAAGTGCTTTTTCAACAATTGTAGTGTCTCCCCGAATTTGATAATTAATAATACTATTAATCGCTTCCGCTTCTTCATCAATAATAGTTGATAGATCAAAATATTCCCTTTCTCCACTCTCATAAGAACCCATAGGAATTATATCTGTTTCAGCAAAAACATCTGCTGAAGTAATTTTATCTTCTTGAACTTCGCCTACTTTTGAAGTGTCAGGAATTTTATCAACTATTTGACTTTCTTTCTGACTCACCCTCCCAATGCGCTCTGCAATCTCATCCCTCCGTATCTTTGAAGATAACTCTTTTATCTCCTCAATTTTTTCATTGATTTTAGTCTCATTTGGGAATCTCAGCCTCAGGTCTTCCAGAATTCTTTTCGCATTTCGTATTAATCCCTGCTCAAGATACAAATCAACCTTTGCCAAAGTTGCGTTGACCAGTTCTTTGACCTCACTTATACTCAAATCAGCTTTTTCCTCAGAACTGGCATCATCACCTTCCCCCAACCCCTTTCTCAACTTAATGTACTCATAGTAGTAACCTTCATCCTCAGGAAAAGTATCAACTAATTCTCTTAATACAGTCAACATTTTTTCCTTCAAATCCAGTTTTTTGTATTCCTCCAAAATGACTTGATTGACAATTTCAAGGTTTTCTTTTTGAGCTTTATTTCTGAACAACGATGCCAACTTCTCAAGCGAAGGGATATGAGCCTTTTTTCCTGCCAGAATCAACCCAAGCAGCCCAACTGCCTTGTCTTCTTTGCCTTTCCTTATTAAAGTATCGACCAGAGGTTCATATACTTCATATGCTTCATCAAGTTTCCCCTTCTGAATAAAAATCCTTCCGAGGTTAATGCTAGCCTCAACCTCATTAGGCTTAAGAGAAATAATCCGGGAATAAACCTCTTCTGCCTCCTTGTATTTTTTTTCATCCAAATACAAATTCCCCAGTAAATTTAAGGCTTCAATATTCCCCTCATCTTTCTTAAGGATCTTATTTATCAATTCCAGAGCTTCTTTTTTCTTATTGTTCTGCTTAAAAATCTCGATCATATTAATCAAGGTTCTGGGATTGTCTTCGTTAAGTTTCCAGGCGTCGGAAAGGATCTTCTGGGCCGCTTCAAGATCATCTTTCTTTATTTTATGCTCAGCAACATTATTAAGTTCAGTGGTAGCTTGCTCGATTTGTCCTTCTTTCTTATATAGTTCTGCCAGATCAATCCGGATATCCATGTCCTGGGGAATCATATCAAGCAGTTTTCTATATATCTGGATTGCTTCTTTTGTCTTGTTTTCCTTTTTTAGGCTCTCAGCAAACTTTAAATATTCAGATTTTGCTTCAGAAGCAAATCCCTGATCCTGATATAAATCAGCCAATTTCCCGGCAAATTTGATATTATCAGGGTCCAGCCGATTTGCTTTTTTTAAAATAGCGATCGCTTTTGAAAACAATCCCTTTTCCTCATAGAAGTCTGCAATCCTATGAAATTCTTCAACCGCTTTATCTTTCTGGCCTGATTTTGCAAAAAGGTCACCAATTATAGCTCTTATTGAAATATCCTGTTCATCTCCAGATAATAATTTCCTGTATTCAGCAATTGCGTCATTTATTTTCCCGCGTTTTATATGTTTTTTTGCCAGGCTTTCGATTTTTTCCCGGTCTTTATTTTCTATCATTTACTTTTTATTATTTACAAGATTAAAAGTCTTTCTATGTAAAGAGGTCGGGCCGAATCTTTCCAAAGCCAAATAATGTTCTTTTGTTCCATATCCTTTATTTTTCTCAAGTGAATATCCTTGATAAATCTTACTCAACTGAACTATCATTTCATCCCTAAGCACCTTAGCGACTATAGATGCAGCGGCAATCGAATAACTCTTTTTATCTCCTTTAACAATTCCTTCATGATGATAATCTACATCATTAAGCTTAAATCCGTCAACTAAAACAAAATCCGGATTCACAGATAAATTTTTTACTGCTCTTTTCATCGACATTAAAGATGCCCAATAAATATTATCCTTTTCGATCTCAGTATTAGAAGCAAATCCATATCCTACTCCACAGGCGTGGATCATAATCGACCTGAAAACATTTTTTCTTTTCTTAGGGGAGAGAAGTTTTGAGTCATTGATCTCCTTTACCCATCCCTGAGTTTTAGCCGATATAAATGAGGAGGAAAACATCACAGCACCAGCGACAACAGGACCAAACAGAGCTCCCCTGCCCGCCTCATCCAAGCCTGCAATATTCTTGTAGCCACGGCTTAGAATCTTTCTTTCTATTTTAAAATCAGGCATCCCCATCCTCACAAGCCCGAAAAACTTTTTTAAAAAAATACTCTCTTTTTAGCCTTTACTAAAATCTTTAAGCTATCTATAAGGCAAAGCTACCGGGCTTCTTTTAATCTAGTTGCCTTGCCTTTTAAATTACGGAGATAGTATAATTTTGCCCTTTTGACTTTGCCACGCCTTATGACCTCAATTTTTCTTATCATTTTAGAATGAAGAGGAAAAATCCTTTCAACCCCGATACCAAAAGAAATCTTTCTTACTATAAATGTTTCCCCAGCGCCACCCCCTTTTTTTGCAATAACATCGCCACGAAAAATTTGAATTCTTTCTTTATCCCCTTCCTTGATAATTACATGAACTTTAACAGTGTCTCCGACATTAAAAGGAGTTATGTCTTTTTTTAACTGTTTTTCTTGTACATATTCAATTAGATTCATTGTTTTTGCTTTCCTTTAATGCTATTTCTTCCAGTATTTTATTTTCCTCTGGAGATAATTTAATCTCGTTAAATAATTCTGGTCTTAGTTTCCAGGTCTTTTCAAGCATTTTTTTCCTGCGCCACTTCTCTATCCGGTTATGATTTCCAGAAAACAATATTTCCGGAACTTTTTTCCCTTTATATTCACGAGGACGTGTATATTGAGGATAATCAAATATTCCTGAAAAAAAAGAGTCTCTTTTTACTGATTCCATTTTACCTACCACCCCTGGAATAAAGCGGGATACCGCATCAATTATTACTACTGCCGCAGGTTCTCCCCCGGTTAACACATAATCACCAATTGACACTTCATCTGTCACCAGGTGCTGAATAACCCTTTCATCAACACCCTCATACCTGCCGCAAATTAAAATCATCCGCGGTATTTCAGCCATTTGCTCCGCCATTCGGGAAGTAAATGGATTTCCCTGGGGAGACATCAAGTAAACAGGATCGGAATTCTCACCCTTTAATCTTTCAATTGCAGTAAAGAGCGGCTCAGGCTTTAAAACCATCCCCGGGCTTCCTCCATAAGGGCGGTCATCTACCTGTTTATGTTTACCGGAGGTATAATCCCTCAAATCATGTACTTTCACGTTTATAAATCCCTTTTCTATAGCTTTTTTTACTATTCCTCCGGAAAAAACACTCCCAAACATCTGAGGGAATATTGTAATTATATCAAATATCATTTAAATCTAAAAGGCCCTTTGGGGGGTCAATTATAATCCTCTTTTCCTCAAGATCTATCTCCCGGCAAATTTTCTGAACAAAGGGAATCAGAACTTCTCTCCCCTTGTATTCCATAATTAAAATTTCGCTTCCCCCAGCCGGCATTATATCCTTGATCAGCCCAAGCTTCATTCCTTCTTTAGTTTCCACAGCAAGGCCCCTAATCTGATGTAAGGAAAACTCCCCTTCTTCCAGAGGAAACATGTTCTCCTCCCGGATTAGAACTTCAGAACCGATAAATTTCTTTGCCTCTGATATAGAATCGATTCCTCTCAGCTTTATAATGTAAAAACCCTTAAAACTGCGGTGTGATTCTACTTTTAATTCTTCTGTTCTGCCTCTTATTTTGAGAGATATCCTTGAAAAAAAAAAGCTTTTCAGGTTGCCCTAAGTTCAACCTGACCTTTATCTCGCCTTTCCTCCCTTGACTTTTTACAACGTAACCTACTTTTATCAAATTATCACTTCTCGATAATCTCTAAGTTAAATCTCCTTTTCAATTTCATCCCGGATGCACCAAGGATAACCCTGATTGCTCTTGCTGTTCTTCCTTGTTTTCCAATTACTTTGCCTAAATCTTCAGGAGCAACCTTGAGTTCCAGAATCGTTGTCTGTTCCCCTTCTAATTGAGAAACCACAACCTGTTCAGGACTGTCAACTAATGCTTTTGCAATCAATTCAACAAGTTCTTGCACTGTAACCTCCTTTAAGTCTTATTATGCGGATTTTTTCTCCCTCATAGAAACTTTTTGCATGAGAGACTGAACTGTTTTTGAAGCTTGCGCTCCTTTCTCTATCCAATAATTAGCTCTTTCTATATTTACATTAATATCCGGGGGTTCTTTTAAAGGGTCATAATAGCCTAAGATCTCTTTAGCTTTGCTTTGTCTGGGTTTTCTCGAATCAGTTACAACAACTCTATAAAATGGCTTTTTCTTTGCCCCAAGTCGCATAAGTCGTAATGTCAGCATTATTTATCCGTTCTTCTCCAATATAGTCTGGGGTAAATAATATCGAAAATCCGTAAATAAGTCAACTGATTTAGTTCCTGGTTTAGTTCCTGGAGTTCCCCCAATTCTTTATAAGCTCTTTAGCCTTAAGCAAGAATCAGGTCAGTTGATACGAAAACACGCGAATTTTCCCCAGCATGAAAATAAGCAAAATTTTTGGGGGAACTCCAGTTATAGCTTTTATGAATAGCGCAGGCTATAAAGAATCATTGTTTCATTGTTCTATTGCTTCATTGTTAAAATAACTGCTAACTGACACTGGTTTTCCTGTTTTCTCTGTTTTTCCTGGTGTTTCTGAATTTTATGGAAAGGATGAAAGCAGTTTCTGGAATTGCGATGTTTTCATCATCTTTTTCATCTCATTAAACTGCTTTAATAATTGATTAACCTCGGAGACTGGCCTTCCGCTTCCTTTAGAAATCCGCGAACGGCGACTTCCATCAATTATCTTAGGATTATCCCTTTCTTCTGGTGTCATCGAATTTATTATTGCTTCAAAAGATAGAATTTTATTATCATCAACTTGGATTTTTGAGATATTTTTAAACATTCCTCCAGTTGGAAGTCCACTCAAAAGCTGTGATATTGAGCCCATTTTCTTTATCTGTATCAATTGTTTTTTAAAATCATCAAAACTAAATTCCTTTTTTTTCAGCTTCCGGGCCAGCTCTTCTGCTTCTTTGGTATCTGTTTCATTCTCTGCTTTCTCAATAAGGCTTAATACATCTCCCATTCCCATGATCCGGGAAGCCATACGGTCGGGATGAAAGACTTCGAGTTTGTCAAGCTTCTCTCCCACCCCTATAAACTTTATTGGTTTTCCTGTAGCAGATACGATGGACAAGGCCGCACCTCCGCGTGCATCCCCATCAAGTTTAGTAAGAATTATCGAAGTCAATTTGATCTTATCTTCAAATTGTTGAGCGCTCCTGACCGCATCCTGGCCGGTCATAGAGTCACCTATATATATTGTCTCATCCGGGCAAAGAATATCTTTTGCCATCCGCAGTTCTTCCATAAGTTCCTCATCCACATGTAGCCTGCCGGCAGTATCAACTATAAGAGGATCATAGCTGTTTTTCCGAGCAAATTTCACAACTTCTTTAAATGCTTGTTGAGGTGAAGATGCCCGGGCGCCAGATAATTTAAAAAATGCCAGGTCAAGTGTCCGGGCAATAATCTCCAACTGCTCCTGAGCAGCCGGCCTTTTTAAATCAAATGAAACCAATAAAGGATTCTTTTTCTTATTTGAAACAAACTTTGCAAGTTTTCCGCATGTTGTTGTTTTACCGGTTCCCTGCAGTCCAACCAGCATAAAAATGGAGGGAGGGGTACTCGAAAAATTGAGTTTGCTGTCCTTTTGCCCCAAAATTCCTGTCAACTCATCTCTTATGATCTTTATAACATGTTGGGCCGGAGTAAGGCTTTCAAGCACGCTCTTATCTAACGCCTTCTCCTTTATTCCTGACTCAAATTTTTTAACAACTTTATAATTCACATCAGCTTCTAGGAATGCCATACGCACCATCTTTAAGGCTTCATCCATATTTTTTTCTGTTATCTTCCCTTCCCCTCGTAAAAATTTCATCACCTTTTGGAGACGGTCGGATAATTGATCTAACATTGTATTTTCCTTAGTAACTTAATCTGAACTATTTATAAATAATTTTTTATTCACATAATACTAAGTAAATGGTAAATGGTAAATAGAAAACTGGAGTTCCATTCCAATTTATTTCGAACTTACAAAAGTTGTAAGGCATGGACACTGGTAAGTCCCTATGAAAGACAGGGATTTCCCCCAGCGGGGAAATCCCTTCCTGTCCTCACAACGCTCCCCTCGAGATTCTCTCGAGGAACCATGCCCGCGTTGCTCCGGATGGCTTTCTCCGGGATTTACCAGTATCCATGCCAGCTCGCAGCCGGTAGGATAGAGAAATAAATTTGGAAGGTAACTCCAGAGAAAGAGAAGATGAAAAATAAATAATAAGTGAAAAGCCATTTTTTGACAAAAGCGCGGTAAAAAGAATCAGGTTAACTTG
>JAUWTR010000251.1 GCA_030614645.1 Candidatus Aminicenantota bacterium | reverse complement strand
CTATATCAAATATGGAAAACAGGATATGGAAACATACCGGGAATATTTCTACAAAGGCATTCAGTTTGAAGCAAGGATGAAAGGAAGAAAGATCAAAAAATCAGATACAGGCATAACAGGCCCTAATGTGACCTACTATTCTATAGTAACTGAGGCAGCGGATGAGACCGCGCGCGGGGACTGGCTGAAAATGGTAGGTAAAGCTGGGCTTGCTCATAGTACTGCTTTGCTTCGTTATCTAAATGACGGAATAAATAAGATAACTCATGAATACAAAGATCATGGTGATTATATTATCCGCAGAGCCTTCCGGAAAAAACCAGTCCTTCCTAAAAAGTCGAAGTAAGGAGACATCTAGTTGGAATTCTTAGAAAGCATGATAAATGCAGTAACCGGGGTGCTGTGGGGGCCGCCACTGCTGATTATCCTGATAGGGGGAGGACTCTATTTAACCATAAGGCTCAGGTTTCTTCAGATCCGTAAATTCGGTTATATATGGTCTCAGACTTTCGGGTCTATTTTTAAAAAGCGGAAAAAAGAAGAGAAAAGTGTAGGGACTATCACTCCTTTTCAGGCGGTAACAGCCGAGCTGGGATCTACAGTAGGAGCGTCTAATATAATCGGGGTATCGGTCGCCATATTTTTTGGAGGCCCGGGAGCCGTATTCTGGATGCTGGCCACAGCCTTTGTCGGAATGGCGACCAAATATTCTGAAGTAGTCTTAAGCCTGCTCTACCGGGAAAAGAATGATAGAGGAGAGTACGTTGGCGGACCCATGTATTATCTCCGCAAAGGGCTTAAATCTCCTTTTCTGGCTGTGTGCTTTTCCTTTTTCTTCATGGTTGAAATATTTTCAAGTATCATGGTCCAGGCTAATTCTGCGGCTGGTTCCGCTAGTTCCATTGGAATTGATCCCATTATTTCCGGCTCTGCCATTGCTTTTTTCCTAGGGATTATTATTTTCGGGGGAGTGAAAAGAGTGGGTAAGGTTTCGGAAAAATTTGTCCCTTTTATGTCAGGGCTTTATTTATTGGGCTGTATTATTATCATAATAGCGCATATTGGGGCGGTACCGGGGGTTGTTATCCTGGTTGTAAAAGATGCTTTTTCCGGGAAAGCAGTAGCGGGGGGCGCAGCAGGGGGCTCGATCTTGATGGCTTTGCGCTGGGGCATGGCACGAGGATTGTATTCCAATGAAGCTGGCATGGGAAGTGCGCCTATCGCTCATGCTGCGGCAATCACAGATCATCCTTCCCGTCAGGGTTTTTGGGGAGTTGTCAGCGTCTTTTTTGATACAGTTGTGATTGGAAGTATTACAGCTCTGGTGCTTTTGACTACCGGGATATGGAAAAATACCGAGCTTGAAGCAGCAGCTATGCCGGCTCGCGCTTTTTCCGATTTTTATGGAGCAATCGGGGGAGTTATTGTCAGTTTTTCTATTCTGCTTTTTGTTATCTCCACAATCTATGTGATTGCATTTTATGGAGAAAAACAGGCGGCATTTCTGTTTGGGGATAAGTTTTCCGTAGGGATGCGTTTTGTTTATATAGCGGCTTGTTTTATAGGGGCAATAGGTGGGCTTAAGATGCTATGGCTTTTTCTTGACCTGCTGTTGTTTTTTGTAGTAATACCAAATCTGATAGGAGTAATAGGCCTATCCTCCAAAGTAGTAAAAGCAACAAAAGAATTTTTCACATCCCAAGAATTTTATCTAAAAGACAAGAGATCACATTAAATAATTTTGCTAGATTAAATCTTGAATACCTGCAGCAGGATCACTCCGATCAGAGCAGCCATAATCAAATAATATAGCATAGGGAGCAGGGTTTTGCGGATAAGCAGGCCCTCTTTTCCGAGCAGACCAACGACTGCACTGGCTGCGACTACATTGTGGATGCATATCATATTTCCGGCTGCCCCGCCCACAGCTTGCAGGGCTACGATAACACCGGGGGTCACTCCTGTTTTAAGGGCAGTAGCGAATTGAAAAAGTGAAAACATCATATTACTGAAAGTATTGCTTCCGGCAATAAAAGCACCCAGGGCTCCAATAGGAGCAGCAAAAACTACCCAGGCATTTCCTGCCAGCTCGGCAGCGCCTCCGGCCAGAACAACAGGCATTTTGTCCATTCCTCCGGGAGTACCGCTGTTGATAAATACTTTTACCATTGGGACGGCAAATCCCAAGGCAATTGTAGGCCCGACCAGGTTTTTAAATGAACGGCTTAGAGCTGTTTTTACCTTGTTTGCTGGGATTTTTTGAATAAAGATTGTAAGGATTGCTACTACCAGGAAAAGAAAACCGGGAATATATACCGGCTGAAGAGATGTGTTGATGGAAGTGTTAAATATTTTATTCCATTCAATTGTCACTGAGGAGAGTGAGTTTTTCAAAAACGGCCAAAGCCGGCTGAGCAGCAAAAATACTGCTACTAGAAAATAGGGGAGCCAGGCCCTCAGGATTGAAATGCCTGTTTTATCATTGGTCTTTTTTGTAGCTATTTTACCTGACCAAGAAAGGGGCCATTTATTTTCCGGAGGGAAATCCCAGATCTTCTTGGGCACTAAAAATCCTGAGCGGGCCAGAGGTATTATCACTGCAAGCCCTAAAAGCGAACCTAAAAGAGAAGGGAATTCCGGGCCCAGAAAAACTCCTGCCAAGGTGTAAGGACCTGTAAAACACAGGCCTGCAAATATGGCAAAAGGAAATATTGAAAGACCATCTTTCCAGCTCCTTTTTTCTCCGAAAAAGCGAGTCATCATTATCACTATTATTATGGGAATAAAAGTTCCGGTGATTCCATGAATAATTGCCGCTTTACTGCCGATCGAAGATAAATAGGCTGGGAAATCTAGGCTGCGGGAAACAAGGTAACCGGTTACTTCCGGTTGTCCGCTTAGCCCTGCATTTAAACCGATAAGTATAGGAGTGCCGATTGCTCCAAAAGTAACTGGAGTGCTCTGTATAATGAGGCATACCATTACTGCTCCCATGGCGGGAAAGCCTATGGCTACCAGAAGGGGTGCGGCTACAGCTGCAGGGGTGCCAAAGCCGGCGGCAGCTTCGATAAAAGCGCCAAATAAAAAGGCGATTATAATGACCTGTACTCTCCGATCCGGAGAGATTTTGTACATACTGCGGCGGATGGCAGGTACAGCGCCGCTTTCCCGGAGCAGGTTTAAAAGCAATACAGCGCCCAGAACGATGTATAATATGGAGGCAGCTGTTACGATTCCATCTATAGAAGCAGCCATTATTTGTAGGAGAGGAGTTTGCCAGACAAAAAAAGCCAGAAAACAAACAAGAATAAAAGCTACAGGCATTGCTCTTGTTGCTGGCAGGCGGAAAACCACTATCAAAACAAAAACGGATAAGATAGGCAGAAGGGCAAGGAAAGATAAAATCCCTACACTCATACGACCACATTAATAAATGATATAAAAGATGTCAACAACAGCTAATTAAAAATTCCCCCTTATTAAAAAGTAGGGATTATTCTTATTTCTCCACTATTACTTGACAGAATCTTCACACTTCCTTAACGTTTAGGTAAAGGCGTTGTGGTATTTTAATAAAGGAAATGTTCTATTTTTATTCAATAAAATATGCTTGAGAATTTAAAGCTTGCCATTGGAAAACAGAAAAGACTGATCATTATATTCTGCCTGACCATTTTTATCCCCTCCATCTCACTCAGCATCTTTGGCATCAGGGCTATACGAAACGAGAGATTTCGGCTGGCGAAGCAGATTGAGAATGAGCACAGAAGAGCAGCTGAGAATTTGAAATTACAGATAGATTCTCAGTTTGAAGAACTCAGCGCCATCATTCAGAATCTGGCCCGATCAGACGCCT
>JAUWTR010000261.1 GCA_030614645.1 Candidatus Aminicenantota bacterium | reverse complement strand
GATTTTTTTTTCCCATAAGGGGGTGCGGAAAAAATTAGCGGTGCTTCTTGATCAGCAGCAGATATCAAGTAAGATGTTGGAAGACCCTATGTCTTCATTTACGGGACCGGCAGCCGGGCTTCTTATAGGTGATATTGAGCATGGATTCAGTTACCCTGATTTGAAGATAATATGTTTTGCTGAAAGTGATATTATTACAGAAGCCAGGGTGCTTGTAAGCCGGCCCCGAGTCAGGCCTTTTCTTTCTCATTTCAGAGATTTGAAAGCTGGGGATCATATTGTGCATGCTGATTATGGCATCGGGGTTTTTTCTGGCCTTGTAAAGCTGGAATTGGATGAAAAAAAAACAGGAATTCATCAAGCTTATCTATAAGGATGATGACAAGCTTTTTGTTCCGGTAGCGGATCTCAATTTGGTCCAGAAATATTCAAGGTTGGGAACGTCCCTTCCAATTCTCAGTAAGTTGGGAACAACTAACTGGGAAAAAACAAAAGCTCGGACGAAAAAAGCCATAGAGTCCATGGCAAAGGAATTGCTTGCATTATATGCCCTGAGAAAGGCAAAAAAAGGCTTTAAATTCAGCCAGCATGGGGAGTGGCAATCTGATTTTGAAAAGACTTTTGAATATAAAGAAACGGAAGATCAGGTAAAGGCTATTAAAGACATCATGTTGGACATGGAGTCAGAAACTCCAATGGACCGCCTTCTCTGTGGAGATGTCGGCTACGGTAAAACCGAGGTTGCTGTAAGAGCGTCGTTTAAAACGGTCATGGACGGCAAACAGGTTGCGGTGCTTTGCCCGACAACGGTTTTGGCCAGTCAGCACTTAAAAACCTTTCGTGACCGCATGGTTCTTTTCCCTGTCAAGATCCAAGGCCTGAGCAGGCTTCAGTCCCCGAATCAGCAAAAAAAAGTCCTTGAAGAAGCAAGAAAAGGACGAGCAGATATTATTATTGGCACTCACCGTCTTCTTTCCCGGGATGTTCGATTTAGCCAGCTGGGGCTTTTGATTGTAGATGAGGAGCAGAGGTTTGGTGTAAAACATAAAGAGAAAATAAAACAGCTTAAAACAAATATTGATGTTCTAACCATGACTGCCACTCCGATTCCCAGGACTCTTAACCTCTCACTTTCAGGATTAAGAGATATAAGCCTGATAGAGACTCCGCCTAAAGACCGGTTAGCGATCCATACCGTTGTTACGCCTTTTAACAGGAAGTTGATTTCTTCTGCAATTCAAAAAGAACTGTCCCGTTCCGGACAGGTATATTTTATCCATAACAGGGTTCAGAACATCGAAACAGTAGCACATATGCTCGAAAAATGGGTGCCTGAAGCAAAGATCGTGATAACACACGGCCAGATGTCGCCCCGGGTGCTTGAAAAACGGATGATTGATTTTGTCAATGGGAAGTACAATGTACTGGTCTCTACAACTATTATTGAAAATGGAATCGATATCCCGCTTGTCAATGCACTTATAGTCAACCGGGCGGATAAATTCGGATTGTCTCAGCTTTATCAGCTGCGGGGCCGGGTAGGACGGTCTTCCCGGCAGGCTGTTGCCTATTTTCTGGTCCCCTCGCTTACTGAACTTACTCCCAAAGCATGTGACAGATTAAAAGCTCTCCGGGAATTCAGCGACTTGGGTTCGGGATTTCGCCTTGCTGCAAAAGATCTGGAAATAAGGGGAGCTGGAAACTTTCTTGGCTCTCAGCAGCATGGATATATGGAAGCTGTAGGCTTTGATTATTATCTGCATCTTCTTGACGGAGCCATTAAAAAGCTTAAAGGCGAAGAAAGTGAAGAAGTAAAAAGTGAGCTCAATTTAAAGGTTAGCATCCAGATACCTGATGATTATATTCCCCAGATCAACCTGAGACTAGACCTCTACAAGCGAGTCTCATCTATTGAAGGTTTGGATGAGCTCGAAAGGATAAAAGAGGAAGCCCAGGATCGGAATGGGCCGCTACCTGCCAGTGTAAAGAATCTTTTCCTATACGGTGCTGCTAAGTTTTTAGCCCGGAAGATAAAGATAAATAGAATTGACCGCTTTGGCAGGAAAATTGTCTTTCAATTCTTGCCTGATTCAACTGCTTACTTGGAGGAATTGCCCCGTTTATTGGAGCGATATTCCGGCTCTATTACGCCGCAGGGGATGATGAGCCTCTTTTTATCATCAAAGGGAGAGGCTGAGGTTCTTAATGAAACTATATTAATCTTGAAGGAGTTGTCTTTAATGTAATATAATGGATGGGACAAAAATTAAATGAGAGGTTGTAAAAGAGAAAGATGCAGGCTTGTTTTTTTAGTGTTGTCTATTTGTCTGGCTATCCAGTGTGGAAAGACAGAGAAAGAAATTGAACCTGTAGTCTATGATCTGAATAAGCCCGATAAACAAAACTCTGTTATTTTAAAAATAGAGGACTCTTTTTATCTTAATTCTGATTTTGAACAATATGTTTCACTTACTGCTGATGACAATTTGTGGACGTCATCAATAATCCTGAGTCGTCTATTTGACAGTTTTATTGAGGAGAAGATTTTACTGCAAGACGTAAAAAACCGGAATATTTCTTTGAGTGACAATGAGATAAAGCAGTATATTACAAGTCTGTCCCGACAGTTGGGGAGTGAGAATGGAAATACAACAGATGAGGTCGGTTCTAAAATTCTTTTTGAGATACTCTTGATAAATAAGTTTACTACTGAATTGACAAAAGATATGAACGTCATTCCGGAAGAGATCGATGATTATTATGAAAAAAACAAACGTGAATTTCTAAAGCCGGAAATGATCAAAGTTAGCCAGATCTTACTGGATGCAGAAGATGAGGCTGTTTCAGTTCTAAAAAAAGTCAAGGATGCCCCCAAGGAATTATTTGGAGAAACTGCCCGTTTGGTTTCCGTCGGATTGGAAGCAAAAAATAACGGAGAAATGGGGATTTTGGAGTTAGGACAGCTGCCGCATAAAATGGAGAAAATTATCTTTGCTTTAAAGGTAGGGGAAGTCAGCCAGGTGATGGAGTCTTCTTATGGATTTCACATTTTCAGGCTTGATGATAAATATCCGGCAGAACTTCTTTCTAAGGAAGATATAGCATCTGAGATCAAAGTGAAAATTTTTGACAATAAAGTCAGGGATTTTATGGGTAAATACATAAAAGACCTTAAATCCAAAATGGAATGGAGTTTTTATCCCAAAAAGCTTCCTTTTCCTTATCAGAGGAATGATAATGAATAAATTAAGACTTATAAGCTTTTTTGTCCTGCTATTTTCAAGCATGATATTTATAAAGGCCCAGGACACAGTAGAAGCGATTGTAGCTATTGTCAATGATGACGTTATTACTCTTTCCGATTACAAGAGTGCGCAGGAGTTACTATACCAGTCTTTGCAATCCCAAATACAGGGAGAAGAATTAGAGAATCAGTATAAATCAATGCGTAAGGACCTGCTGGACAAGATGGTCACAGAATTACTGCTTTCACAGGAAGCTGAAAAAAAAGGCATAAATGTCAATGAACAATTGAAGATGATGATCGAGAATATAAAAACTGAAAACAATATCGAATCAGACCAGGAGTTGATTCAGGCTTTTAGTCAGCAGGGAGTGGATTTTGAGGTTTGGAAAGAGGAAAACAGAAAAATGCTGCTGCAGCAGGGAGTGGTAT
>JAUWTR010000246.1 GCA_030614645.1 Candidatus Aminicenantota bacterium | reverse complement strand
ATCAAAGAACAAACATGCTGCTAATTCTGCCATGGACATACACGTTGTTGGATGTCCGGAGCAGGCATTTGAAGTCATTTTTAAAGCATGAATACGCAGTTTTTTTGCTACAAGTCCTAAAATTTCTTTTTTTTCCATTAAATCCTATCCATCCCTATATAAATTTTTATAAATTCCATCAAAGAAAGATTATTATATTATCTTCTTTTTAGCTTCACAACATTTTTTTAAAAAAAAGGAAATCCAGGGATAGCAAGACAAGAGAAAACTAATTTTAAAACTTCATGATTCTCAAAATTACTATCCTGGATTATTCACGAATCGAGATTGCTTAGATGAAGTAAAGGCGGGATTAGGGGGAAAGTCAGAGAATGGATTATAGAAAAATCGCAATTCCTGCAAGAGCGATTATCATAGTCTGAGGCTGCTTAAACCCAATATACTGATAACGGCCGCTCAGAATAATACTTAGGTTAGGGGATATCTTAAAGTCAAGTCCGGTTCCGCCAAAAAATGAGAGAGGAAATTTTCTGTCCGGAGGAGAGATCTGAGTCTCATACCCCATTTGAGAAGTATAGGTCCTGGAATCTGCATTTAAAGTATAGCTTACCCCGCCTCCTCCATTTATATACAAGCGAAGCAAATCCGAATTTACCAGGTTAAATCCCAGATTAAAAAACAGCGAGGGAAATTTATATGTATTAATATTAACAGTGTCATTATCAGAGGGGTCGGTCAGGGTCGTTGTCCCATTCAGGTTATAACTTATTTCCGGTCCTAAGAAAAAATGACCGAAATCTTTGTTGAAGCCGATCCCAAAGCCGAATGTCTGATGTGAAGAAGAAATAGGAAAATCATTTGTCCCGGCTTCATAATCGCTTTCTCCCCCAGCTTCTCTTAAGAAATTTCCCATCCCGAAAAGATATAACCTGTTGTCACCAAAAGCGGAATCTGAATTAATAATTAAAAATATTAAAACCAAAACCAGCACCCTAATTGCTTTCATAGCCCCTACTCCTTAGTATTTTCCTTTTCCTTGCTTTACATTGATTACTGTGACCTTCATATCCCTGGAATCATCCAGAGAACCATCATTTACTCTAATATTTATAATATACTCACCAGATTGGGTATATTCCGGAGTCCATTTAATAAGGCCGGAGCCACTTAAAACAGCACCTGAAGGAAGGTTTGCAGATGAAAAAGTCAAACTATCTCCATCAGGATCCGATGCAGTAATAAGTAAGCTCAACTCCTCCCCTTCCTTGACATTCTGATCAGGGATCGGATCAAGAGAAGGGGCTTTATTGGCCATAACAACTCCACCAGCCTCCAGCACATAAGTTCCTGTCTCACACACTCCAAATTTTATTTTAAAATATCCATTCTCACCCCACTCTGTTCCCCAGGAATTCTTGCATATCCAACAATCATCATTCTCATCATAACCGATTAAAATTATAGAGTGATCCCCCTCATATACAGCACTGGGAACCGGTTCATAAATCCCTGATTGATAATTATAAAAATCAGAATAGACCTCCATATAAAATATCAAGGGGCCATCCTGTAATGCGGTCTTTATTGTTATTTTATCACCAGAAGATCCTGTAACCCACCCCCATCTTTTAATTTTTGTCAATTTATTCTTCCAATCCACACAAACATCACAGTTCACATCTTGTGCCTCATACGGGAAACAATTTTCAGAAACAATTCCCCTGCTTTTAATATATATCAGGGCATCAGACTCCCAGCCTCCATTACAATCTCCAGCAGTTGAACAGGATATTAAATCCTGTTCAGAGAGGTCAGGATAATCAAGAGCAAGGATACGAGGGATCATAGGCATCAATCTTGAAACTACGCCCCTGTTTAATGCGAGATCCGGTTGGGTAGAGTACATACCATTTTCAATATTATACCTAGCTTCAATAACACCTACAGTTGAGAAAGCCCAACAGCTTCCGCAGTCTCCTTGATCTTTTATTACTGTTAAATAATTCTTTCCGCCGCTGTCTCGCCAGTCAATATTTTTTGGAAGTAAAGAAAGGGGCTCAATAAATAATAAGTCCTCTTCCTTGCCTTTTCTGGGGTAATAGCTACCCAATCGTTTCAGTTTTTCACTTTTACTAAGATAACTGAGAGAAGTCTCTCCTGCAGTCCATTTTAATCCCAGGTGGAGAATCTCCAGGTTGATCAGTTTTATTTCCTCCTTAATTGCTTGCTGTTCGCTTTGAGCGGTTGCTGATAGACACAATAAGCCGATAAAAATCCCTGTCAGAACTAAACTTTTAGCTTTTTGCAATCTATCCTCCGTAAATAATTCAAGTTCGCCTTAACTATTCACAAAAATATCGATATGTATGTTACTTAGAAAATGGAAAATAGTAAATGAAAAGGTGAAAAGCTGGCGCGCCTGGCAGGATTCGAACCTGCGGCCTTATTTAAAAAGTCAAAATTGTGGTTTGTGTGCGGAATAAATCTCGTTTTAGAATTTGATTTTTCTCGCTTCCTTTAATTCCTCATTTCTTTTCTTGATTGCCTCACTGAGATCCTGACCAATTCCACCAGCCATTGGAGTCACACCTGTAATTCTATTGTTATACCCGTTATCAACATAAGTATTATGTCCCATGCCTGAACCAATAATTAAATTATCATGAGTTCCAAAGTGCAGATAAAAATGCCAATATTTAGTAGGCGAAAATTGGTTAACATTGTTTGCCTGAAGAGTTTCATTATAAGGAATTATGGAAGATCCGTTGTATCCTAAACAGAAAGCTATCCAACCAGAACCGCTTATCTTATTCTGCCCGAAATAATTATCATGACCTTCTGAATAAATCCCCGTGGCACTAATCGGTGCCATATGAATTTTATTCTTGCTTACCGTATGTCCAAAGCATTCATTTCCAACAATATCAATGCCCCCGTCTGTTATGTCATACAGATTATTTTTTTCAATGACAGCGCCTTCTGCTTCATATTTGTGTCCTTCATACCAACCTCCCCATATCAGAATTCCGGTTCTACAATTGAAAATAGAGTTAGAAATAATAAAAGTCCCTTTCCTGGCTCCATCATTGTAAATTCCCCACCTTTCACAATTTACTATCGTATTTTGTTCAACAAAAACATTTGTACTGTCGGCAATAAACACCCCAATTCTATCTGAGCTAATTTTATTTCTAAGAATTTGAACATATGAATCATCAGGCTGCCAATATGGGCGGGGTTCCGCCCAATACCAACTTATAAACATACCATATCTATCTGCAGATATAATATTATTATTATGAATGAGAATATTCCCTCCTACATTGGATAATGAGATGGCATCACGATGAATATCTGAAAATTTACAATTTTTTACAGTAATATTTTTGGCATTTGGCTTTGCAATGTAATAATCATCCCCTATAACGTCAGTAATATGACCAACATCTATTCCTCTTAAAAAATTATGAAACTCTAAGCCATCAAAAGTAACATCATTGCTTATATCCAGATTCTGGATATAAAAAGCATTTACTCCCCATGGGTGGTCTTCAGTGCCCCCCGTGCTATCAGGGCCTACAATTATAGTATCCTGTTCTCCTTTAATAATGAGACTCTTATCAATAATATTAATGGCCCCCTGGTTATCTCCTCTCTCCGTTGGAGAAGCATCGCTCCAATCATAAGTCCCAGCATGAAAATAGATTGTGTCTCCGTCTAAAGCAGCATCAACAAATACTTGTATTTCTCCCCTGATCATTTCTGGATAGACATCCCACATAGCTCCCTTAGGTTTATTCTTTTTGGCAATGGCTAAGCTTCCAGAGATGAAAACAATCATAGAAAAAATAGCAATATAAACAAAAAGTTTTCTGTAAAATTTAGCAAACATTAAATCCTCCTTTTTTCATTATTAAGGCACAGATAAGAGTTTCTTTT
>JAUWTR010000256.1 GCA_030614645.1 Candidatus Aminicenantota bacterium | reverse complement strand
GCCATTCAGGGAACCTGTTAAGTATTTCTTCTTTTTCTATTTTCCCGGAGAAATCTTCTATACCATAGAATAAAGAGGAAACAAATACGGTTAGCAATAAAACAATAAATCCCCGCTTGCCCATATAAAATATCGCTTTATTATAAGGTCAGTGAGGCTAATTTTCTGTTTCTGTGAAGTATTCCGGGATGATTCCTGTAGTTTCTATTCCAGCTGATTTTGCCAAATCAATAACGTCTACGACATGGCCATAGGGGAGTTTAGCATCTGCCCGGATAAAGATTGTTTTGTCCTGGCGAACTTCATAGATAGCTCTTAATCTTCCTTCAAGCATATTGAGTTCGACCTGCTCCTGATTGATGTTAACGCTAAGATCTTTATTTAAGGTTAATACGATCAATCCTTGAGGAGTGGCCGAGGTGTCTTGGGTGGTCTCAGGAAGCTTGACGTCGATTCCTTTTTGAACCATAGGAGTGATGACCATAAAAATGATAATTAGAACTAATAAAATATCGCACAAAGGAACGACATTAGGTTCTGCTTTAGACATTGCTACCTCCTAACAACTTCATTTATCAATTTAGAATTGTAGACAAAAGTTCAATAATTGTCAATGTGTTAATTGATTTATTTCTTGGTTTTAAAATACAGAAAAGCAACTAGGCCAATAAATGCTGCTAATGCAATATATTCTCCCAAAAATCCCGGGTATACGATACCCAGGCCTTCGGGTTTGGCTTTTTTAATAAAGGCATACAATGCTACCAGTACCATACAAATGCCTTCGCCGGCAATAAAGCCTGAACTGAGAAGTATGCCTTTCTCTGATTTTTTGGTTTTCAGTTCTTTATTTTTTCCGGCCTTTTTTTCTATTAATAACCTGAGCATTCCACCCACATATATTGGGGTCATGGTTGAAAGAGGAAGATAAATTCCTACTGCCAAAGGAAGAGATGGAATTCTGAGAAGCTCAGATACTATGGCGAATGAACCCCCTATCATCACTAATCCCCAAGGAAGATCTCCGCCCAGTACGCCTTCAATAACAGTTTTCATCAGTACGGCTTGAGGAGCAGGGAGCGCTTCGGAGCCGAAGGTAAAGGTTTCTCCCAACAGCCATACTGCAGCTGCAATAGCAAAGGCAGAGGATATTACTCCAATAAGCTCTGCGCTTTGCTGCTTCTTGGGAGTGGCTCCGATAATATACCCTGCTTTCAAGTCTTGGGAAATGTCACCTGCTATAGAAGAACCGACACATACGACGGTTCCTACAGTGAGAGCTGTTGCCATTCCAATAGCATCGGTCCAGCCCATAGCCACGAATAAAAGGCTGGTGCCAAGAAGAGTGACGATCGTCATACCTGAAGTCGGATTGGATGATACCCCTACCATTCCCACAATCCGTGATGAGACAGTAGCAAAACAGAATGCGAAAAAGACAATACAAAGAGCGGCAATGCCGCGGATGAGCAGGGAGGCATCAATACCTACAAGTTTTGGTATTAGCACTAAAAAAGCTGTAATTATGAGAACGCCTATTCCCAGGACAGTGATGGGTAGGTCGGTCTGGGTTCGTTTGTTATGGGATTGATGATTGTGATCCTTACCGAGCTGGATTTCTTTTATCCCTATTTTTAAAGAGTTGTACATAGTCGGTACTGATTTAAAAATAGTAATAATTCCGGCGACTGCGACCGCACCTGCTCCGATATACCTGATATAACGGTTCCATATCTGTTCAGCAGACATTTGAGCAATGGGCAGGTCTATTTCAGGAAAAAGAGGCATGGATATGTTTTCTCCAAAATAAGCGATCAAAGGTATTATTCCCAGCCAGGAAAGGATTCCTCCTGCAACCATGATAGCTCCGATGCGGGGACCCAGAATAAATCCTACACCCAAGAGTGCAGGAGTCGGCTCCATGCCTAGTTTAGCTTTTTTTAATACAGGCAGCAAGATGTGGATTTTTTCCGGCCAGAGATGAAAAAAACTGATCAGTACTTTTAAAAAAGCGCTGATTCCCATTCCCAGGAATATATTTTTAGCTTTGGCACCTCCTTCTTCTGCGGAGATAAGAACCTGTGCAGCAGCAGTTCCTTCCGGATAGGGGAGAACTTCATGTTCTTTAACGATTAAAGCTTTTCGCAGCGGGATCATAAAGAGCACTCCCAGTAATCCTCCAAGCATGGCAAGGGCTCCGATCTTTGCAATACTGGGGCTATAACCCCAGAGGAATAAGGCAGGGATTGTGAAAATTATTCCCGAAGCAAGAGAAGAACTTGCTGAACCGGTTGTCTGGGCAATATTGCATTCTAAAATAGAACTTTTCCCGATCAATGGGGCTAAAATCCTTAGAACAGCTACAGATATAACGGCTAAAGGAATTGCAGTTGAGATTGTGAGCCCTACTCTTAAGCCCAGATAAGCATTGGCAGCACCGAAAATAACCCCAAAGATGGCGCCTAGAATTATGGATTTAATACTTATATCTTTGTATGTGGTACTATCTGGAATGTAACTTTGGAATTCTGTCATTTACCTCTCCCAAATAATTTGAGGAAAGTCTATCATATAAAAAAGAAAATTTCTATAAAGAGACTGCATGAAAACTTGAGCTTCTTAGAGCGAATTGTATGTTTGAAGAAGTTTATTAAAAAAAACTTTGACTCTATCTTCAAATTTTTCTTTTGAGAATGTCTGAGCTTTTTTTTGGGTAGATTCGCTAAGTTTTTGCAGAAGTTTTTGATCTTTGAGTAATTTAATTGAGTATTCTCCTAATTCAGCTTTAGTTTTAAATCGGAATCCATTTATGCCATTATCCACAATTTCTCTTGGTCCGCCTCCGTCATAGACGATAGGTACAATTTTGTTTTGCATGGCCTCCACAATAGTCATGCCGAAATGTTCAATTTCAGATGGATCATTGTGAGTCAATCCGCACAAATGCCAGAATAATGTCGATTCTTGGTATAATGATTTCAATTCTTGGAGGGAGACGTTGATTTTTAATTCAATATTGTTATCTGGGTTTTTACTAATAATTCCTTCTAACTTAGACAGATAGTGATTATTTGGATTGCTCCCACCAACAAGAATAAATTTCCAGTCTTTAAGAATTTTTGGATACATTTGATTTAACTTTAGAAATACTTCAATCATTTCCTGTTGTCTCTTTATTCCTTCAACTTCATACCTAGCTACAGAGAGAATAATTTTCTTCTTTTTGGATTTACTGGTATCAACTTTCATATCAGCAGGAGGGTATATATGTTGATGAGGAGATAATTTCCATCTTTTTTTAATCCATTCTGCTGTATAGCGGCTATTATAAATTATATATGTATATTGGCCGGCATAAAAATAGTATTTGGGCTTTCTTTCGGGAAAATGACAAACTATTATAGATATGTTTGATAACGGGTATACCATTTCATTCATACTGTTGTTAACAAAAATGTCATAATTTCCGCTCTCTTTACTTATTAAGTGAAAAGGATTCTTGTCCTTTATGGAAATGATTCCCGGGTCAAGATGGGCATTATTTTTTTCTTCAAAGTAGGGGATTTTTATAATTTTGATCTTACAATTAAATAGGTCAAGATGATACCAGCTCAAAAAATCTTTGTGCTGGACTTCTTTGTTGGCAATAATCGTAATTTTGAATTGATTTTGAAGTATAGAGATCAAAGTCAAACCATATTTTTGGGCGCCGCCAATAAAATGAAAGGCATGGTCGTAGATTG
>JAUWTR010000346.1 GCA_030614645.1 Candidatus Aminicenantota bacterium | reverse complement strand
TCTGTGAAACGTCCGTGAATGATTGTATCTCCCGGAGGTGGGATCCTTTCTCCAATATTGGCTACTTCCATCAACTCTTTGTCCAGAATAATACAGAGCGGTTCTCCAATGTTTTCTCCGGTCATTTTTGCAAATCGTCTTGCAGCGTCCGGGTGTAAAGAGAAGGATACGGCTGGTTTGTTCCACTCATCCGTTGAGCGGCGTGCATTACGCAGATCTTTTCCGACAATTTCGGCAACATTGCTGACCAGGTAATAGCCGCCTTGTGTTTGAGTGGGATTTCCCTTCATTACTTCCATATCACCTGGGACTTCTCCCCCATGTTCCTCGAGGAGATTCTCTATCGTCTCGGCAGGCCCGCCTTTAACCAGTCTAAACTCGAGTAGGGCGGTGGTTTTGAGGATATCTTTTACCCTGTCCGGGTCTTCCACACCCGGCAGCTCTACGATTATCCTATCTCCGGTAAGGCCCTGTCTCTGGATTGTAGGCTCAGTTAGCCCTAGCTGATCCACCCGGTTGGATAAAGTCTGCTGAGCTTGCTTAACAGATTGGTCTCTAAGATAGGTTTCGACTCCAGGCTTTATGGTGACTATGATAGAAGTCTCTCTAATCCTATGGTCCCAGTTTTTAAAATTGTCATCCAGGAGGTCTCTTATCTGTCCTTCTTTTTCCGGATCAAATTCCTGAACAGCAAATTGGCCAACTCTGGTTTCTGATTTTGAAATGGATCGAAACTCGATATTTTCCTTTGCAAGCTGTTCCCGGAGCCGGATTATCTCTTGATCGGCCTCATTATTAACAGCATCATCGGTAACAACCTGAAGGACCAGGTGCATGCCGCCTTTTAAATCCAGGCCGAGATGGATTTTTTCCCCGGGCGGATAAAAAAGGAAGGCGGCTAAAAGGATGACTGCTGCAACTAATATGACTTTCCAGCGTAATTTTTTATTCATTTTAGGGTATAGCCTTTTTGATATTTTTTATGGATTCAGATTTATCTATTTAGTGTCTTTTTTTGTGCTGGTTATTACGGCGATGGCGTTTTTGGTAACATCGACTTTGACATTGGCGGCGATTTTTACCTCGATCTTATCCGAATGTACTCCCATGACTGAGCCGTGAATTCCTCCAGTGGTTATGATCTTGTCACCGGATTTAAGCTGTTCTACCATCTCCTGGTGTTTTTTCTGCTTTTTACGCGAGGGCATAATAATCAGCAGATAAAAAATAACAAAAACCAGAACAAAAGGAATAATTGCAGTAAGAAAACTGCCGCTAGGTTGGGCTGGGGTGGCTGCATTCTGGGCCATTAATGGTGTGATGCTTGTTAATAACATTTATTTATCCTCATTTTTTATTTTACTCTTTAAATCCTGATATGAATTTTGTTGAATAGATTGCCTAATTTTTCTGAAGATGTCAAGGTAAAAATATAGGTTATGAATGGTATTTAATATAGCAGAGCTGATTTCATTTCTCTCATATAGATGGCGCAAATAAGCCCGGGAAAAATTACGGCATGTATAACATGAACACTGCTCGTCCAGGGGTCGGGGGTCATGTTCGTATTTTTTATTCTTTATGACGATCTTTCCCTGGCTTGTAAACATTGTTCCATTGCGCGCGTTTCTGGTAGGCAGTACACAGTCAAAGAAGTCGATTCCCTTTTCAACAGCTTCCAGGATATCCTTAATATAGCCAATACCCATAAGATAGCGGGGTTTTTCTTTTGGTAAGAGAGTGCATGATTTTTCCACTACTTTCATAAATTGGGCTTTTGATTCACCGATGCCCAGGCCTCCCAGAGCATAGCCATCGAAATTGATTTTCATCAGCTCTTCGATGCTTTGTTTTCTCAGATCCCATTCAGTACCTCCCTGGCATATTCCCCAGAGCTGGTTAGGGGATTCCTGTTTAAGAAAATGTTCCCGTGAACGCTTAGCCCAACTGGTTGTGAGTTCTGCAGACTCCTTCAGTCTTTCCCTTGAAGAAGGGTATGGTACGAAATAGTCCAAGGGCATCATGATATCAGTACCCAATGAAAGTTGGATATCGACTACATCTTCAGGTGTCAAAAAGATCTTGGTTCCGTCCAGGTGAGAGGAAAACCTAACTCCGTCTTTTTTGATTTTGACGAGAGAGGAAAGGCTGTATATCTGGAAACCACCGCTGTCTGAAAGTATTGGTTTCTGCCAGGAGATAAAGGAATGAATACCCTTAAGCTTTTTGAAGGTTTTCAGTCCGGGCCTTAAATAAAGATGATAAGCATTGACCAAAATAAGCTGAGCGCCTAGGGTTTCTACCAGGGAGTGGGGAAGCGCTTTGATTGTGCCCTGGCTTCCTACCGGGGCAAAGGCGGGAGTTTCAATGAGACCGTGTTCTGTATGTATGATACCAGTACGAGCAGATGAATTTTTTACTGTTGCAGTGACTTTGAAATTTTTAGACATAACCGCTTATTATATGCAAGAAGAGCAGTAAAAGCCAGTACAGGGCCCCTCTTCCTGTGCTAGCTTTTTAGATAAATCTGAGGGTATGGCTGGCGCTCGCTTCAGATTTTTAACGCCATTCTTCTTCGTTTTTCTAGGCGTCTGCGTAACTCCCCCCGTCCGTGGGTCAGACATACTCGACGCCCAGCTGCGCTGGATTCCCTCGAAAAGCCTTATCAGAAGGCTAAATCTTCAATGTCGCTTCAACCATACCCTCAGATTCATCTCGCATCTTGCAGCTTGGTCTATCTCAGGACGTCCTCTATAAATTTTATTACTTTACATTTAGACATAAGCTTTTCAGTAATTTTTATTAAATAATAAAAGGAAAGCCATTTTTTGCCAAAAGAGCGGTAAAAAGAATCAGGTTAATTGATTAAGAAAACCGTGAGCAAGGATGAGCGGGCATGGTTCTTCTCCT
>JAUWTR010000308.1 GCA_030614645.1 Candidatus Aminicenantota bacterium | reverse complement strand
GGTCGCGAGTGTTAGCATCATCAAATTTCCCCTTGTAGAGAGAATAATATGCGTCAAACCCTTGGTCTAATCTCAGGCCGAATCTTCCTCCCCATGCTTTGTCCTTATTATTGTCTTTAAATTGTTGTCCAGCATTAAGGTAATCATTTTCAGCCAGGCCATTCCCGATATAAAGCGAGTACATAATACCGCTAAACATCCCTTCGGCTACAGCCCCTACATCCCTCCATCTAAAGGGAAAAAGATATTCAACATTTAAAGGCGTGTTTATCAGCATACTCTGATGCGGCAGGTTATTTTCATTATATTGGCCAAATGGAACAATAAATAATCCTAGTTTAACATTAAAATAATCTGCAAGGGCCATACTTGCCCAGGCTTGAGTTATATCTACTACATTCCCCTGTGTCAGGGTGGCCTCGCTGACAAAATTGATTTTTCTGGAAGCCTGGCCGGAAAACACAATACCCATAAGAGGATTTAAAAAAGTATCTCTGGAGAAAATACTTTCACTCTGTCCCCTGGCATAATCACAGGCAAAGTAGCCACCCGTTTTAACTTGAGCCGAGACTGCTGCTGCTGTTAATATAAATATTAAAACAAAAAGATGTATTCTTTTATTTCTTGTGGTCATTTTTTCCAAAGCAGACCTCCCTGCCCCATTATTAAGCTTTGTGTTCTAAAGTGGCTATTATAGTTAAACACTGACTTATAGTAAATAGAAAATAGCAAAAGGAAAAATCAATAGCTGCAAACTGCCAACCGCCAACTGTTTTTTCTATACTTATTTGAATTTTTTTACGTAATCGTAAAAATCAATCTCATCAGCATCCAACCCGAATGAATAGACATAACGGCTTGCCAGACTAGAAGCAAATATAGCCTTTAAATAGACCTCTGGAATCCTCTGCATCAACTTCTCAAATCCTATCAATTCCATTAAAACCTTTGGGCAGCAGTTTTTAACTGCATTTCGAAAGAACTCACCATCTTTAAAAAGCCCTGAAGCGTAAATCGCATCAGTCACATCATTTATTTTATCACTGAGCCTGTCAGTTAAAACTGCCCGGGGAAGTCCTTTCTTTTTTTGTTCTTTTTCAATGACCATAAATTCCTGCGTAGCATTTTCCCGGATGATATCCAAGATCTCATCTATATACTTCTTTCGAAAAGCAGGCACTTTATTCCCTTTTACACACATATGTTGAACAAACTCCTCATCTGATAATGCCAGGCAAGCAAACACTTCAAGCGAAGAAGACGTCACTCCTCCTTTATTGGCTGAAGCATCCTTATATATATATACCCCTTTTTCTTCTAAACGAAGCCTGGCCCCCTGAGTTATAAACAGGTTAGCTCCTTCGGAGATGATCTTGAACCGGGGGTTCCCCTCCTTATCCAGAAAATCCTTCCAGTTATCAATAGAGATCGAAGCCGGCCTCCCCCCGCAAGGCACAAAAATGTCAGCCTTAAATTTCTCGTTTAAATGAAAAGAATTCCTGAATTCAAGCCCGTTTGCCACATATTCTCCATCGGGAAGTGTTATATCTGAAGCTTTTATATTCACTAGAAATCCATTTTTTGAGAGGAGATCCTGTGAAAAGTGCTTGACCATTTTTCTTTTTCCAGCCAATCTTTCCAGTTCTTTTCTGTTTAATCCCTGCGGGTCATACAAGACGCCGGAGCCATCGATTAATGCCAGGATCTTATCCTTGGAAATAAGGATCTCGTTACTGCCAAGATCACCATCAGGGCCACCCGTCATAACTTTGGTCATATTCTCCTCTTTCAACTTCAGCTCCTTGAGGATATTGATAACATACTGGTGAACGGAATTTGTTGTCATGCCGTATAGGTCATGGGGAATACCCCCTCTGTTTAATGGTTTTCCAGTGGAAAAAGCTTTCCAGTAATGGTATCCCAGCATCTTTGCTCGCAGCGATGCCCATTCCATAAGATCAGCAGTTCCCTCATCCGGGCCTAAAAATAAAAGCACTTCTTTTTCATAATAATCCAGGATATCCTTATCAAGTACCAGGAGGTCGAGTAAACCATTAATATATTTTTTGAAAGCAGTCTCATTTTTATCCTGGTATTCCCTGCCCAGCAGAATAGTCCCTTTGGAGCCACCTTCTGGGATGTCCTTATTTTTTTTCTGCTGAGTCAAAGCCAAATTATAGTTTTCATCAAAAATAGAATCCGAGTTGTTTATATAAGTCTGATAATTATTGGAGTGGACAAGACGGATCCCGCCGCGGGCAATATCCC
This sequence comes from Candidatus Aminicenantota bacterium, assembly GCA_030614645.1. Lineage (GTDB taxonomy): Bacteria > Acidobacteriota > Aminicenantia > Aminicenantales > Aminicenantaceae > JAUVXM01. The sequence goes on along the minus strand of JAUWTR010000308.1, from coordinate 984 downwards.
TAAAGCGTATATGAAATCCTCTAAACTCGATTCCAATAACATGAAAAACTCCGAAAGGCAGCTCAGGATAATCGACCCTGTCTAAAAAACCGGGATCATACATAAAAGCAATGGAAGTCTTCTCCTTTTTATAGAAGTTTGTTCGATATATTGACTTGATAAAAACAATGACCATTGAGAAGATACTCCGGTCAATTTCAGCCGGAATCTGACGCTTGATATCCTGTTCCAATTCATCGACTGCTTTGTCAATAGCATGCTTTCTTAAAGCAGGATTGAACTTTCTGTCAAAAAGCCTGAAAAGCTTTTTAAGATAGCTATAATTATCCAGCAGAGCCTCCCATACTTTGGATTCAGTATAAGTATCTTTTGCCAGTTTGGTTTTTAGATTCCTTAGGATACCCAACAGTTCAGGTGATTCTTTGAAAGCATCTGCTAATTTTAAATATTCTTCATTATAAGCAACAAGGAATTGATGAGTAAAACTCCAGGCTGAAACCCCGAAAACAGTTTCCTGGGCATTCAGCTTCCCAGCCCGGAAAAGCCGGGATAAGGGGCTGTCAGGAATCACATAGACCAGAGTGATATCTTCTATCAGGTCCTTTAACATGCTTGTATTTTTAATATCGTCCAGATAAAACACATAGATCGATTTCCCATTGGCAAACTGTTCAATATACTTCCGGTTAGAAACAAGCTTATAAGAATTTATAACATCAGAAATATTAGAGAAAAAACTATAGCTGGAATCACGATTGGCCACAACCATAATACGAAGCTCATCGGTCTCCTCCTTCCCGGACACTTCGATCAAAGGGGTTTCCCATCCTTTTGCCTTTTCAATAATGCTTTGATATCTAAAATATGTCTTCTGGGTTGTGCTTTTTAAAAAATCCTTACAGGCAATTTCATTAAGATCGGTCTTCTCAGGAAAGACTTTGCGAATATTAAGTTTAGGTTTATTAACCACATACATGCGCAAAT
>JAUWTR010000340.1 GCA_030614645.1 Candidatus Aminicenantota bacterium | reverse complement strand
GAACCCGGGATGCTGAGTAATATAGATGAATATATGCGCTCCTTTGATACTGAGGATGCCGGCAAAGCACCTGAAGATTCCATGGTCGCAGGTATAGATGTGATGTTGTTTGATCTTCAGGATGTTGGAACGAGGATCTATACATATATTGCGACTATGGCATATTGTATGCAAGCTTGTGCTGAAGCTAGGATAGATTTTATCGTGCTTGATCGTCCTAACCCGCTAAATGGTCTTAATATGGAAGGACCTGTACTGGAATATCCCCATTTTAGTTCATTTGTAGGGTTATATCCGATCCCGGTCAGGCATGGCATGACAGCAGGGGAGTTGGCAAATTATTTCAATGAGAATTTTCTGGGAAAAAAAGCGAACCTTACAGTTGTTCCCATGCAGGGCTGGATTCGCGATATGTGGTATGATGAAACATCATTACCCTGGATTTTTCCTTCTCCCAATATGCCTTCTTTAGATACTGCAACAGTTTATCCGGGACAGGTGTTTTTAGAGGGGACTAATGTATCAGAAGGCAGGGGAACCACCCGGCCTTTTGAATTATTCGGCGCACCCTGGATCGATGGATTTAAATTGACTGACAGGCTGAACAGTTTAAAGCTTGAGGGTGTAATATTCAGGGAAGCCTGGTTTACCCCGGTTTTTTCAAAATTCAAAGGGAAACTCTGCGGAGGGGCCCAGATCCATGTACTTGACCGGGATATATTCAAGCCTTGGGAAACTAGCCTTTATATTCTCCAAACCATAAAAGAATTATATCCTGATGATTTCAAGTTTCACCCAGATTATTTTGATAAGATCATGGGAACAGCTAAGGTACGAAATGCCCTGGAACAAGGAGTCAAGGTTCCCCAGATCATCAAGCAGTTTCGGGAAGATATTGAAGCTTTTGCTGAAATACGAAAGCCTTATCTAATTTATTAATTTAAACAGCTACCTCAACTTGCGTATACGCACTTCGATTTCCTTAACATCGCTGAGAAGTTCCACTAACTCCTGAGGGTCGGTTTTCCCGTAGTGATAAGGGTAGAGGATTTTTGGCATAAATGCTCTGGCAGAATCTGCGACCATTTCAGGGGTCATGGTGTAAGGGAGGTTCATAGGCAGGAAGGCGATCTCAATATCTTTTAGAGCTTTCATTTCCGGAGTGTTTTCCGTATCTCCTGCTACATATATTTTTTTATCTGCAAGAGTAAGTATATATCCATTTCCGTCACCACGGGGGTGAAAGGGATTATTTGGGCTGCGCATATGCTTTATGTTGTAAGCAGGAATCGCTTCTATCATAATATCTTTAACAGTTTTAGTTTCTCCATTTTTCATAACCATCCCATCTTTGAACTTGGCGAGGCATTTCTCTGTCAGTACTATGTCAGTATCTTCTTTGCATAATAACTTTATAACGGCAGGATCAAGGTGGTCGCCGTGCTCATGAGTGATAAGGATAAGGTCTGCTTTTGGAAGTTGTTTGTAGTCTGTATAACGGCTGACAGGGTCGATATGGATGACTTTTCCATCAAAGGAAAACATAAGGGTGCCATGACCGATAAAAGTAAGCTTTAGATCACCTTTACTGGTTTTGATTATATCGTTTTCAAATTCCTGCGAATCAGTAAAAGATATTAAACAGAAGACAAGAAATAATGAAAAAAATATTGTAATAGTTCGCATTGTATTTACCTCCTTTGAAATTTGATTTAATTTTAAAATATATAATTAAATTCTGCAAGTAAGGAAGATTTAGCCTCTGGTTAGATTATTGGGCTGAGAGGAAAATGTATTTCACAATCTTATCTTATATATGTTATAATTCCCGCTTAAATTTTATGAACCTGGATTATTCACGAGGCGAAATATTTTATGAATAGTTCAGGTTAAAAGTAGGGAGTGAATCATGCCGGAAATCGAGATAGATGGAAATAAAATAGAGCTCAATGAAGAAGGATTTATGGCCAACCCCAAAGAATGGAATGAAGAGATCGCCAAAGCTTTAGGAAAAGTTGAAGAAGGTCTGGATGAACTCACTGAAGACCACTGGGCAGTTATTAATTATATTAGGGGATACTATTTAGAGAAAGAGCTTGCTCCAATGGTGCGCAAGATATGTAAGAATACAGGGCTTAAATTGAAATATATCTTTGAACTTTTTCCTTCCGGTCCTGCAAAAGGGGCCTGTAAACTGGCCGGCCTTCCGAAACCGGACGGCTGTGTATAACAAGAGTTTTCTTTATGGAAACAGTTCTTAGATACGGAGTTATCGCTGCATTTTTTATCTCTGCAGTGGTATTAACTTTTCTTGTCCTAAAAACTCTCTCATTTGGAAGGAGATCTTTAAATGCCGCACCCCGAGGGAATTGGAAAAAAGGAGTTTTTTATGCCTTTGGGCAGGGAATGATGCCCTGGGAAAAAGAAAGCGCCAAGAATCATTTGCTAACTTATATGGCCGGATTTTGTTATCACTTCGGGATTTTCGCTGCTCTTTTTTATCTTCTTTCTCTGGTTATCCCTTTTGCTTGCAGAAAAGTGGTTATAAATATTCTGCAGGTCCTAATGGCTGCCGGGGCTGTTTGCGGCCTGGGACTGCTGTTAAAAAGAAGTTTAAAACACTTTATGCGCTCCCGCAGCTGTCCGGATGATTTTATTGCAAATCTTCTGGTGGATCTATTTATAGTATTGTCTTTTTTGAATTCATCTTTAATAAATTTAAAACCAATATTATTTTCAGTGTCGATCTTAATGCTGTTATATATACCAACAGGAAAGATACGTCACTGCTTCTTCTTTTTCTACAGCCGGATTCTTTTCGGCCATTTCTTTGGTAGAAGAGGAGTCTTTCACAGAAGCCAGAATCAATTTAAGGTTTAGAGATGACCAAAAATAGCAAACATGAACAAACTTATGATGAAAGATTGGACAATCTATCTGACGAAAACTGCCTGCTCATAAAAAAT
>JAUWTR010000086.1 GCA_030614645.1 Candidatus Aminicenantota bacterium | reverse complement strand
CCTGGTTTTTGCTCTGCCTCTTGTAAATCGTGTCCATCCGGTTGTGCTGGGACTGCCGTTTCTGCTGTTCTGGATCCTTACCTGGGTAATACTGACTCCCCTTATTCTTTTTCTTGCCTATGTACTGGAAAATAAATTCAACCCGCCGGATAAAGGAGAAGACGATTGAGTTTAGCGCTGATCATTATTTTTGCAGTCATTCTTATTTCCTCGTTAGTCGGAGTTTATGCCGGGAGAAATATAGAGATGAACTTCGAAAACTGGACAGTAGGAGGCCGGCGCTTTGGATTAATCATAATTTGGCTGCTCATGGCAGGAGAAATATATACCACTTTTACTTTCTTGGGTGCTAGCGGTTGGGCTTATTCAAAAGGAGCCCCGGCATTTTATATCTTGATTTACGGGGCCCTGGCATATACTTTATCCTTTTTTATTCTCCCTTTGATCTGGAAGATTGGAAAGCGTTTCAATCTGCACACTCAACCTGATTTTTTCATTCAAATATATAACAGCCGCGGCCTGGGAGTTCTGGTGGCGGTTATCGGGGTTGTGTCTATAATCCCTTATCTGCAGCTTCAGCTGACCGGCTTGGGTTTTATTGTCAAAGTCGCTAGTAACGGGGCCATCAGTTCCCAGGTAGCAATTCTTATATCTTTTGTTCTGACCTGCGCTTTTGTATACACTAGCGGCCTTAGGGGGGCGGCTTGGGTTGCGGTTATTAAAGATGTTTTAATGCTGGCAGCTGTATTTATTGTGGGGATCGGAGTTCCCCTGATTTATTTTGGCAGTTTTGGCAAGATGTTTTCAGCGCTGATAGATAAAATGCCGGAACACCTGATTTTTCCCGGAGCAACAACAAATATGGATGTTCTCTGGGTCATGTCCACTCTTTTATTAACTGCTATGGGTTTTTATATGTGGCCGCATGTATTTGGCTCTGCTTTTTCGGCAAAAAGTGACAAGATCATTAAGAGAAATGCTATTATCATGCCGTTTTACCAGATCCCCATACTGCTGATATTTTTTGTTGGTTTTACCGCGCTTTTGGTTATTCCGGGCCTGGAAAATGGGGATCTATCTTTCCTGACTCTAGTCAATCAGACGTACCCTGCCTGGTTTATGGGGTTTGTAGGGGCAGCAGGAGCTGTGACAGCCATGGTGCCTGCGGCTATCTTGGTGCTTTTTGCTGCTACTCTTGTGGCCAAAAATATCTATAAGACCGGGTTTAAGCCGGAGGCAGGAGAGGAAACTGTTATGCGGCTGTCACGGTTTATGGTCCTGGTTATAATGGCCCTTGGCCTGGTGTTTGCAATCTTTTTCCCCAATGAACTGGTCAATCTTTTAATCCTTGGATATGATGGCGTTTGCCAGTTTTTTCCAGGTGTTATCTTGGGTCTTTTCTGGAAAAAAGCCAGCCGCAACGGCGTGTTTTGGGGGATAATCTCAGGTGTCGGGATAGTGGCTCTGCTAATCCTCAGCGGTAATGATCCCTTTTTAGGTATTAATGCCGGATTTGTAGGGTTGGTAGTAAACGCAGCCGTTGCTGTGATAATAAGCTTATTATATCGTGGACCGAGAATAATTGGAGAAAAGAAAAATGCTTGATGAAATCAAAAATAAAGTTATAGAGATAACAGAGGAATTAGTAAGTTGGCGACGGGATTTTCACCGCTACCCTGAGCTTGCATTTGAAGAAAAACGGACATCAGCTGTTATCAGGGAATTTTTAGAAAGCCTGGGATTGCAGGTGGAAACGTTAGCCAAGACCGGTCTGCGGGCTGTATTGGCGGGCAAGCCTGGAGGACGGACCGTGGCCTTACGTGCTGATATGGACGCACTCCCCTTAGAGGAGGAGGGGGATAAGGAATATATCTCTCAGAATCCCGGGATAACCCATGCCTGTGCCCACGATGGGCATATGGCTGTTATTATGGGAGCAGCGAAAATATTGTCTCAGATGAAAGACCGTTTCAGTGGCAAAGTAGTATTTCTTTTTCAGCCGTCAGAAGAAAGGATCCCGGGCGGAGCTAAATTGATGATCGAAGAGGGAGCTTTGGAAGGAGTGGATGCTATTTTTGGACTCCATCTTTGGCAGGATTTAGCTACAGGAATTGTCGGGATTGTAAAAGGGCCGATGATGGCCCAACCTGATGCCTTCTCTATTACTATTAAAGGAAAAGGCGGTCACGGTTCTATGCCCCAGCAGACCGTGGATCCCATTCTGGTAGCTTCCCAACTGGTTGTAAATGTCCAGAGTATTGTTAGCCGCAGTATTGACCCGCTAAAGCCTGTGGTAGTTTCTTTCGGTACTATTAAAGGCGGAACTATTTACAATATAATTCCGGAAAAAGTGACATTGACTGGCACGGTAAGAAGTTTTGATGCTGATGTTCAAAAATTGACTGAGCAGCGCTTACGGAAAATTACTCAGAAAACCTGTGAAACTTATGGCGCTACAGCAGAGTTTGAATATGATATTGGTTATGCTCCGCTTGTAAATGATGCCGGCATGGTCGATTTTGTTGAGAAAATAACCGCAAAAACTTTGGGCAAAGAGCGGATAAGACATATTGAGCCGGTTATGGGAGGAGAGGATTTCGCGTATTATCTCAAGAAAGTTCCCGGGGCTTTTTTGTTCTTTGGCATGGGCGACGGGACGCAATATCCCCATCACCATCCTGGGTTTGATATTGATGAAAAAGCTCTGCCTGAAGCTGCCTATCTTATGACCGCCTTAGCGCTAGAGGGGTCAAGTCTTCTTGACCATCCGGATACTTAAGAATAATCGACTGTACTGTGATGCGGGGCTGAGTTGCTGAGATGTAAATGCGGTCAAGATGTATTACCTCTTTTGGTGAAGAAAAATCGTCCGGGCCGATTATACCGCCGAAATGTTCGCTGCGGCCAAAGGCAATGTGAAAGCCCAGTTTTTCATCCTGCAATATTTTACCGACCGGGAGGATGCCGAAATCTTTCAGCACACCGAAACCAAGCTCTGCCATATTTCCGTAGGCCGGTTCTTTTATAAGATGTGACTGCTCCTCTTCTGCAGCTGGGCTGTCACCTTCAGCTTTGATGGCACGGTTCTCTTTGATATAGAAGAGTACGATATGGTTATCTATTTGAACCGGCAAAGTGCCTTGTGTAAGGCTTGGCTCCTCTTTTTCGCCTTCATAGGGTACGATATAAGCTTCTCCGCTGGGCAGATTACCGGCAACTCCTCTGTCAGGGAAGCGGCCTGTACTGGCATGGGCATTGCGGAAGCGCAGGTCAAAAAGCATTTTATATTCATCAATATCATCGACTAAAAAAAACACCTCTGCGGCCTCTGCCCGGTCAAGCTTTTCTTTGATCTTGAGCACCCGCCGGTTGACTTCTGAATAATCAATTTTCAGGGTGGGGATCATGGCGGGAGAAAATCCCGGCATTGTAGCGGCCCGGAGATCGAATTTTCTGGCAGCATTTTTCAAAGGAGCTGTAGCTGAGTATTGGGTCGGGGCCATGATGATTTTTATTTTTTTGAATATTTCTTCAAATGAGATCTTGGTACATGATTCTTCCAGCTCGGAAGCATAGGAAGGCAGCGGTCTCCCCCATTTTCTAAGGTAAGCAAAGGAGGGGAGTTCAGCATTGTTAGAGCCTACATTGGGATAGGCAAAAAGCCTTACGTCGTCTAAATTCAGAGCTTTTAAGTTTTCTCTTAAGACATCGGCCCATTCTGTGGCCATTTTTCGTCTAATCCTCCAGTCATCATTATCCGCTTCTTTATTTTTGGGGAGGTCGATCAAGATTCCCAGAAATCGGTCATCCGGCAGAAGGGGAAAAACAGAATGGATAAGATCAATAAGTTCGTCTAAAGATAGATTTTCCATGGCGCCTCCTTTAAAAGAGGGGGGCTGTCCCTCTAGCTGTATCCACTATGCCTCGTATCTGCGGCAACCTCGACTAGTGAATAATCCAGGCTACTTACTTTTTTTCATGGCGAATTTTGCCATTGTCTCATATAGGACCGGGACAATGATCAGACGGAGTATTATAGCAAAGAAAAATCCACCTATATATACAACTGCCAGAGGTTTGTGAAGTTCTGCCCCAGTCGATACAGTAAGGGCCATGGGCAGTAAGGCCACGATCATTACCATATCCGTCATAAGAATGGGGCGTAATTTAGTCATAGCTCCCTTAACTACTGCTTCATGCAGAGCCATTCCCTGTTTTATAAAATCATTGATCTTAGCTACGAGAATTATATCGTTCTGAACACAAATACCGAAAAGGGCTATCAGCCCGATCGTGGAGGAGACATTAAGCGTCTGCCCTGCGATCAACAGGGCCAAAATCCCGCCGATAAGGGTTGTGGGGATGTTCATGATGATCATTAAAGCCTGCCAGAGGGAGTTGAATGAGGAGAAAAGGATAACAAATATAATGAGGATGACGATGAGCATCAATATAGACAGATGGCGGAGGGCATGCTGCTGGCTTTCGAACTGCCCGCCGAAAGTGACAAAATACCCCGGGGGAAGGTCAACTTCGTTTTCTATGCTTTTGCGAGCTTCCTGGACAAAACCGCCTATGTCTCTACCTTCTACATTGCAGAGGATTATTTTACGCCGCATCAGGTTTTCGCGGAATATGGTCTGAGGTCCTTCGCTTTTACTTATTTCAGCCAGCTGCGTCAGGGGGATTCTTTCCCCACTGGGAGTTTCTATCAGCAGGTTTTTAATCGCTTCTTCATCATGGCGGTATTTTTCAGAAAGGCGGATGAGCACGGATGTGATTCTGTCTTTTTCGTAGACATCGGTAACTTCCAGACCATTGAGAGCTGTTTCGATGATATCAGCTACTTCTCCAACCGGTATGCCGAAACGGGCTAGTTTGCCCCGGTTAAGCTTGATGATAAGCTGGGGGATGCCAGTGGTTTGCTCTATTTGTAAGTCCGCTACACCTTTGATGTTGGTCAGAGCATTGTGGATCTCTTCGATCTTGTCGTTTAGGGTAGGTAAGTCCTGGCCGAAAAGTTTGATGGAGAGTTCTCCTTCTACTCCGGTCAGCATTTCTGCCAGTTTATTGGCTATGGGCTGTTCAAAGATATAGGCTAAACCCGGTATTTTGTCCAGTTCTTGGCGCATGGCCTTGGTAATTTTGTCAAATCCGCGTTTTCGTTTCTCCCGTGGTAAAAGCTCAATATTATAATGGCTGTGGTTTACAGGGTGTACGTGTTCAGATGCCTCGGCAGTCCCGGTTGTACGGGATACTGAGATAACTTCAGGGAAGGAGAGAAATATCTTTTCAATCCGGTTTCCCATGCGCACAGATTCTTCCAGGGAAGTCTCAGGCAGCATTACGGTAGAGGCCATAATAGCCCCTTCATCAAGGGGAGGGACAAATTCGTGCCCTAAAAAAGTATAAGAGATTCCCGCTCCGATAATAAGGCAGACAAAAACAATTAGAATAGCCTTTTTATGTTTTAAAACGACTTTAAGTATAACCTGGTATTTAGAGTGAATAAAATCATCGATAGGATTTTTTCTTTCTTTGATGTGTTTTTCTTTCAGAAAAAAAGTAGCAAGGATTGGTTTTAAAGTGAGGTTTATCAGGAGAGAGCCTAAAAGTGCTGCAGCTACGGCAAAGGCTGTGGGGCGGAACATAGCGCCTTCGATTCCTCCCATGGTTAGAAGAGGGAGGAAGACTAAGATGATTATAATATTTGCTGAAAAAAGATGTTTCCCGACATCATGAGCCGCTTCTGAGGTCAAGGCCATTGTAGAAGCCTGGCCTTTTTTTTCGCGCAGTACCCGGTAGATATTCTCGACCATGATGATGGATCCATTAGCCACCTTACCTATGCCGATGGCAAGGCCTCCTATGGACATGACCGTTAGTTTTATTCCAAAAAGATCCATAAGCACCAGGGCAATAAGGATGGAAAAGGGGATGGTCAAAGAGGCGATAAAAGAACTTCGCAGGTTCCACATGAAAAACAGCATGACTAAGATAATAAGGATGGCTCCTTCCAGCATAGTGATCTCAACATGGCTTATGGATTTTGTAATAAGCACAGATTGATCGTAAAAAGGTTTGATCTTGATTTTTTCCGGCAGGTCTTTGGCTATATTTGCTAGAGCATTTTTGATATTGCCGATGGCGGTCAAAGTGTCGCCGCCGTATTGCTTTTCTACTGTAACATATACGGATTCTTTTCCATTATGACTTCCGGATTCCCGGCGGAATTTTGCGCCAACTTTTACCTCAGCAATATCTTTTACAGAGACGGGGACATTATTTCGAGAGGTGATTACCGTATTTTTTATATGCTCCAGGGTTTCGATCCGGCCGATTCCTTTGATAAGGGATTCCTGGGAGCCTTTCAAGAGAATTCCGCCTGAAAAATTACGGTTGCTTTTTTCGATAGCCTCTTTGATCTCATTTATGGTGATGTCATAGTGCTTAAGCATATCAGGCTTAAGAAATACCTGGAACTGCTTGATAAAACCGCCCAGGTTTATGACAAAAGATACCCCTGATACTCCCTGCAGCCGGTAGCGGATGGTCCAGTCTGCGATTGAGCGAAGTTCCATAGGATCGGTATCTTCTCCTATTACGGCAAACTCGAAGATCTCTCCCATGCGGGATGAAACCGGGCCTAACATTGGGGGGGTGGTGCCGAGGGGGAGACGTCCGCTGATAAGTTCCAGTTTACTGGAGACAATTTGGCGGGCAAGATAGATATCCATACCCCAGTCGAATTCCACTGTGACAACTGAGTCGCCCGTAGCTGATTCCGACCGAACCCGGATTACATTGGGAGCACCGTTAAGCAGACTTTCAAGGGGAAAAGTAATAAGCCTTTCCACATCCTCAGCTGCCATGCCTTCATTTTCTGTAATGATATTGACAAGAGGAGCATTGAGGTCAGG
>JAUWTR010000304.1 GCA_030614645.1 Candidatus Aminicenantota bacterium | reverse complement strand
GTTTTATTTGGTCTGTAATACGGAAAGCCCGGGCGACCATTGACCTGAGAGATATTATAGCCTCTTCCTCCTCTTCTCCTTCCCTAATACGCGCTTTATTCGATTCAACCCCTGTCGCAATCTCCGCAATAATTTCTTCCTCTGTTTTCCTGACCACCAATGTTGAGTTTTTGCCAAGTGCACTAAGTTCTTCTTCACTAATAGCCTTGACCAGCATTTCATGGATATATCCGGAAATCTCAACTCCTTCATTTTGCATGGTAACCTTATACCATTCTCCCTGAATTCCCTCAGCATTAAAAACTGTATTTAAAGCAACTTTAACCAGTGTTTTTCCCCTGATATCCGGGGTGTCTTTTATGCTGGAATCATCGACTATAACAATAATCTTTTGCTGAGCTGCTTCAATGGAAAAGCAGAAAAGACAACATATAAAAAGGATAATTACCCCAACATGCTTTTTCTGAATCATAGTGGAAAAATTATACTATAAAGATTTCTTTTTGTAATCAATAATTTTCCAGAACTTCTCCTGTTTCTTCAAAGTCCAGTTGACTTCACCCTCAAATAGTATCTTTTTTTTGCCCTCTTCTTTAGAAACAGCAGAGAGGATATTCGAAAAAGAGATATCTGCGGTTGTGCTGTCAATAAGCTTGATTTGGATAGTTTCGGGAAAGACAATAAATAATACATCATCATATTCTTGAAAAAAGTCAATTAATTCATTTTCCCTTTGCTTTTTAGTTTCTCCAACTGCATAATCAATCATCAGCAGCGGAAGCTCCTTTTGTTCTAATGCCCTTTTTTGGTTTTCAATAACTGCCTTAATATCTGTGATGGAAACAAGAGCGGAATTGGCCCGGGTCAGATATTGCCTTGCTTTCTGGTTCTGCTTATCCAACCTCAAAACATCATTCATAAGCTGTTTGCACCTTCTATAATTCCCCTGGTTATACTGGTTAATCCCATTTCCTAGTTTAAGTGCTATAAGTTCCGCATCAGAATCTGTTTTCTCCTTAGCCTCAGACTGTTTCTTAGCTAAAAGGTCGCCGCTACCGGCAGCACCAGCATTTTGAATAAAGTCAATAATAGGCGATCGGGGTACCGGGGTTACTCCTAATTCAGTAATACCCTTATCTTTAGGAAAGATCATTTGTCTGAATTCAGGGAAAAAGAAATATCCTCCCGCAATGCTAACAATAAAAAACAACAGACTGTATAGTGCCCACACTTTCCACCGCTTTTTTTTGCTAATACTTCTGGGAAAGTCTTTTCCCAAATCCATAGTTATAGTCTTATCAAATAGCTGAGTTTCCTGGAGCAGGTCAATCGCCATATCCCGGCAGTTCTGATAACGGTTTGTTGGATCTTTGGCCAGGGCTTTTGTGACAACCCTCTCAAATATTTCAGGAATATCCCTGTTTGCCTCTGAAAGGGGAGAAGGTTTTTCATTAATTATCTTATACACAACCGTAGTAATATGGTCCCCTTGAAAGGGACGTTTGCCAGTTAGAAGTTCATAAAGTATAACTCCTAAGGAAAATATATCGGCTTGAGAGCCAACTTTTTTTCCCATAACCTGTTCCGGAGCCATATAGCTGGGTGTTCCGGCAATTGTACCAGATAAAGTCATAGTCGACATTTCAATCAGGGCAACACCAAAATCCACAAGAAAAGGATTTTCATCATTATCAATTAATATATTGGCAGGCTTAATATCTCTATGCACCACTCCCCTCTTGTGGGCATATCCTAAAGCACTGCACAAGCAATTTATCAGCTTAACGATTTCAGCGGGCGAATATTTTTTCCTGGAGCTAAGGATTTCTTGTAAACTCTTTCCTTCAATATACTGCATTACTATATAAGTTGAATCGCCTTCCCTGCCCACATTGTATATTGTAATGATATTGGAATGTTCCAGCTTCCCCACTGCCTGAGCCTCGCGAATGAACCGCCTCATCATTTCTTCCTTCTCAGACCCATCGGACAACATATCAAAACGGATGGTCTTTATAGCGACTTCGCGATTGATATCAGGATCAAGAGCCTTATAAACAATTCCCATAGCTCCTCTACCAATCTCTTCGATTATCTCGTACTTTCCGATTTTTTCCATCTGTACTCTTATATCACAAAGGGAGAACGAAGAGGATAGCCTCTTTTTCTAAGAAGGGCTGTCCCTCTTTCATCTTTTAAAACCTGAAGGCTATTCCTCCCCGCAGGAGTAAGCCATTCCATATACCGGCATCGACCAGCAGATGCAGGTTGTCGGTGATCTCCCCTTTTAGTCCGAGATTTATCTGGATAAACGGTATAAATCCGGGAAGGAAAAAATCCTCTCCATCAGCCTCCATCTCTTCATTCAGTTCTGTTAACGTCTTAGTTTTACTATCCTCATAAGATTCGCTACCCCCTTCTATATAGTAGGTACCTGAGTACGAATAGGAAAACTCAGCCTTATCCAGCGCAGTTCCTGTGGCCACCCCCAGACCAAAGGTAAAATAGGGATGTACCGGTGATGAAGGAATAATATCCCAACGGAAGCTTAAATGAAAAGAAAGCGGATTAATAATAAAGGAAGCATTGGCGTTTGCCTCATAATAAGAACCATCATCCATATCCAATCGAGCTGAAAGTTCAGGTATAGAAATCTCCATGGATGTTTTTTCAATCGAAAGTCCCAGGCTGAAAGAACCATGCTGTCCAGCTGGGTACCACCTGGCTTCAAATCCAAAATTACTACCAGATGAGTCGAGACTGACATCCTGTTCATAACTATCTTCTGAAAGGCCAGGATAATCCTCCTGGATATCTGCTAAAAAATCATCACGAAAAGTTGATTCCATGCTCTCGCCCAAAGCATCTTCGATAAATCCTTTAATAATATTTAGACTCCACTTGGAATAATGGAATCCAAATTCGAACTTTCCCTGCCCTTGAAGCCCAGGGGTAAAAACAAATAGAAACATACTTAAAACAAGCACAAGTCTTATTGTCTTACAGTCCTTCATTTTTCCCTCCTGATTCTCCTATGCTATTTTTTTACAAATAAAAAAAATTATATTAAATCTATATATAATAGTAAAGCTAAACAGTGATTTAAATTGCCATTAAAGCTCTATTCTGATATCTTGAATATTTCGAATATAAATTCAAATCATTCAGGAGGTTTACATGTTTAAAATAGTAATATGCGGACTGGCTGCTACAGGAATCCTCTTTGCTTTTGCATCTAATACTCAGGCTGAAGAAAATACTATTGAAGTTATTATGAAAACCACCCAAGG
>JAUWTR010000167.1 GCA_030614645.1 Candidatus Aminicenantota bacterium | reverse complement strand
TGGTGGCAGATCCCATTATGAATATCAAAAAAATTAGAAATCCCCTGTTTTTCTACAAACTCCCGGATTATTTTATGGTTTTGAGCATATTTTTCAGTTGAAGCAGGGACAACATGATCAAGAATGATGATGATCTTATCAGGGCATTTTACTTTATCAACTCCCAGTTGAGCAAACTTTAGGCTTATAGCCGCAGTATTGTCATGGGAGAGGATAAAATCCGGAGAAACGGTGACTACTTCCCCGGCTTTAGCTCCTAGGACTTTTTCTGAAAATGTGGCTCCCAAATCTCCTCCTAACTATCCACGTTAAGTATTTAATGCCTCAAAATTAACAAAATCAGCATGATTAACGATTATTGACTCAACAGTATTGCGCCTGCCATCTCCTTCTTTAGAATGTGCCGCTATAATATGAAGTATTTCCTGAGGAATATCAAACTTTCCGGCAAACACAGCTCCTGAGATCGGATGACGAAGCAGTTTTCCTTCTTCGCTTTTTACAAACTCCCCTTTTTCCTTTTTGTATTCAAATAATTTTCCCACATCATGCAAAAGGGCTCCGGACAATAGATAATCCCGGTTTACCGATATTTTCTCCTTATATTCCTCGGTCATAACATCTGCTATTTGCAGACAACATCTGGTTACAGCGCGGGTATGTTCAATAATGTTAATAGAACAATTTTTAATTAAAAGCGTAAAAGGCATCTCGTGCAGATCATCGATATCCCAGCCACCTATCTTGACTGCCTCCAGCCATACTTTGAGAGTCGTTTCCTGCAGTGATCTGTCTGAGATGGCCTGAAACTCCGGCATTAATGCCAATAATTTATTTCGCATCTATAGCTTCCTTTCCTCAGGTCCGTCATACTCAAAATTCTGAGGGTGAATTTTTCGCATCGGCCTCATACGGGATTTTTCTTCTTGAACATGGGCTACCAATCCGGATATACGAGCGATCATAAAAAAAGCATTTCCTATTTCCGCAGGAAATCCCAAATCGCCCAACAAAGCAGCGATAGCCCCGTCCACATTTATAGGCAAAGTCTTCCCTAGCATCTCATCAAGGACTTTTTCCACAGCCCGGGCAATCTTTACATGTATTCCCAAAAGCCCCAGCTCTTCAGCCAGATCAAAAAGCCTGGCTGTACGGGGATCACGGGTGTGAAGGCGGTGGCCGAAACCTGAAGCCCGTTTTTTTTTCTTTTTCATTTCAAGCAGGACTTCCTGGGCGGCTTCATATTCTCCAATACTATTTTCTTCCATGCGCCCGGCGATTTTTTTAAACAATTTCATCCCTTCCTCAATAGCACCTCCATGGAACCTAGAAATCGCAAGAATTCCAGCTGCAACGGAAGAGTTCAATTCTGAGCCGGTGGATGCCACTGTCCTGGCAGCAAGCACAGAAGGAGGACTGGCCCCATGGTCAACAGAAGAAACAAAAATTGCGTCAATAAGTTTTCCCACCTCTGGGGACGGCATTTCTCCCTTCAAAACCAAGTAGATGGCCTGGGAAAATGATATCCGCCCGATAAGTTCATCGACCGGATAGCCCCTAACGCAAATCTTGTTCGGTTCTACCTTAGTAATGGACGTTTTCCAGCTTAAATCACTCATTTTTGTCCTCCTGCAGCTTCCATAAGTTCAGCCGCTTTCAAGGGAATATCTGAAATCGCATCAACAACATACACTCCCGCCCCTGTCAATCTTTCAACTTTACTAGCATGAGATCCTCTGGTACCCTCAACAATAGCGCCGGCATGCGAAAATCTGGTCCCGGATTTCGCAGCTTTTCCCCCAATATAAGCAATAACCGGTTTAGTAAGCTTCCCACTCTCTATGAGGCCGGCGACCCGTTCTTCCTGGGTGGTACCGATCTCCCCGAACATAACTATCAGTTTAGTCTGTTCATCCTGTTCAAAAAGCTCCATCACTTCCGGATGAGAGAGGCCTACAACCGCATCTCCTCCCACATGAACAATAGTACTCTGTCCCAGGCCGGCTTCTGTAAGGTAATAGGAGATGGCAGAGGTCATTCCCCCGCTGCGGGAGCTGACTCCAATATTCCCGGGTTTAAACCACTCCTTAGCTCTTTCCGCCCGGCCGCCTATCATTCCAAGAACAGCTTTTCCGGGGCTGACAAGGCCTAAAGTATTAGGTCCCACAAAACTGGCGCCATGAGCCCGGGCAAAGCTTGAGATCTCAAGCACATCAAAGATCGGAACCCGATCAGGGACTATAACCACCAGCTTTACTCCGGCGGCTATTGCTTCAAGCGCAGCATCCTTTACCAGGGCAGCCGGCACAAAGACAACACTGATATCAACCGGCCCGGTCTTTTCCCAAGCTTCCTCCACAGAGTCAAAGACCGGAATACCATAAACCTCAGAGCCGCCTTTTCCAGGTGTCACCCCCCCTACAACATTGGTGCCGTAGTCTTTCATAAGCTGAGTACGGACTTTACCTTCCCGGCCGGTTATTCCCTGAACAACAACTTTTGACCCATCATCTACAAGAATTGACATCTGTCCCCTAATCCTTACTCCTTATCTTATCTCTATATTCCTTTAGCCCTGGAATGGGCAGATGAATAAATACTGCATCTTCCGCATGGAACCTACAAAAAACCTCACAAGCCAGACATTCCGGACATTTTCCTTTTTTTGCCTCTTCCTCTCCTATAGCCAGAACCGGTTTCCCATCCTCCAGTGTTAAAATTCCTGCCGAACAGGATTTTATACAGCCTTTATCCAAACAATTCAAACACTTATGATGGTCGATCCATACCTTTCCTGTGACAGTACTGAAAGCATACAGCTCAGAAGGAATTTCAGGCTCTTTAATGTGAGCAACCGCATGAGAAGTATAATCATTCTCAGCTATAAGCTCTTCCATCCGCCGGGCACAGAATTCAGGAGAATCATCCCGTCCGTATCCTTCGATCTTTCCGGGGATATTCTTTAGGTATTTTTCCAGTATCTCTACAGCCTTTTCTTCAAAATTTCCACCCAGCCGTATCACTCCAGGAATATTGATCTTTTCCTCATGGAAAGCTTTAACCAGTCCCCGGGCGGAGTGAAACTGCTCCTGGCTGGCCACGCCGGAACCAGAAGCAAAATATCCCTTGATATTAGGCTGGGAAAGGATGACCTTTGCAGCCCTATATACCTTGGAAGCTGAAGGATTTCCGCTGGTGTCGCAGTAATTGGCAAGTTTGAATCCCCGGCTCAGAACGGCATCCATTGACATCATAGAGCCGCCACCACCGGCTCCATTAAAACCGATGGCCTTTTCCTCCGCTGAAATATTTTCCTCCATCTGAAGGAAGTAAAAAGTCCCCCGGTAATCCTTTTCTTCCACTTGGTAGGCAATACGCTCCAATTCAGTGGGGGGGCGGTCAAACTCACGGGCAATGTCTATTCCCAGTTCCGGATGCCTGAACACAGCATAATCGTCCACAGTGAAGTGGCAGTCTGCAGCATAAACCATCCCATCTTTGGTCAGGACCAGGGGATTCATCTCAGCAGAACGGGCGTCATAAGTGTGGGCGGTTTTATAGAGGCGGGTTAAAATTCTGGATAACTGAGTAAGCAGCTTACCAGATATACCGGTCTTCCGGATCATATTTCGGACTTCGTATTCTTTTAATCCTTTACCCACATCAATAGAGATCCGGGATATTTTCTCAGGATTTTTACGGGCAATTTCTTCAATCCCTGTGCCTCCTGCGGAACTAAATATTAAAACAGGGCATTTGCCGGCATCATCAATGACCAGGCCGGCAAAATATTCAGCATCTATGTCCAGTTTTTCTTCGACCAGAATTTTCTCAACAATAAAGTTTTTTACCTTCATACCCAATAAATAACCGGCTTTTTCTTTCGCTTCTTGAGGAGTATCTGCAAATTTGATCCCGCCCAATCCGGCTCTTCCTGTAACCCAGACCTGAATTTTCAGCACTACAGGTTTGCCGATCCTTTCAGCGATGCTCCGGGCTTCTTCCGGGGAACAAGCAACGCCTCCTTCCGGAATACGGATTCCTGCTTCTTTCAGCAGTTTTTTACTTTGAAACTCATATATTCTGGCCACGGTATTTACCTTTGATCCAAGAATATATATTTAAACGCAAATCCCCTCTTCAGTCAATACTAATTTCCCTTATTTTACCCATAGCCTGACAATAGTGTCTTTATTTCTAAATTCAATGACATTCCCCTTGAATCTGGTCAGTTCCTGAATTATTTTATCCAGGTCATACCCTTCTCTTTTCATAAAGGCTTTCTCTTCCTCGGGGATGGCACTGAACGCAAGATCTGCCAGGGACCAGGGAATGTTCAGCGAGAAAGAAACCACTCCTTCTTTTATTACCTCTATAGAGAAAACTAAAGCTTGCGCTTCATATCTATCCTGGGTAATATCGTTCAAACCCTCAGGATCGATCCTGAGTATGGCCAATTTGGCCCGGTCTCTCAACTCATCATCATTTCCCTCTTGAAGAATCTTTTTCAAGACAGGAAGCGCTTTTTCCGCTCTTTTTTTATTATCAACATAACTCAGTTTTACTGCGGCATAATAACGGATTTCAAGGTTTATACTTTCCAGCCGCTCTTCTATTTCTTTTATAAAGGATATTTTGCCTTTTTCATACAACCGGAAAGAAAGATCAATAACTGCCACTTCTGATTCTTCAACCAGGTTTTTATTGGCGTCCTTAAGAACTGTATAACTCTTATAAACTTGCAGGGCTTCCACCTCTTTTGCTCGCTGTTTTTCCAAACACTTCGCTTTATAAAAAAGTGCCTGAGAATAGGAGGGGCTCCCTCTGAAATCTTCCAGGATCTTATCCAGTATTTCTTGGGCAGCCTCCCACTTTTTATCAAAAATGAGGATCTTGGCTTCCCGGAAAAGTTCCTCTCCGGTCTGAACCGGCGCATAGGCCTGAAGCAGAGAAACGACCCAAAAAAACAAAATAATATTTATTATATATTTTCTCACTTTAAACCTCGCTTTGTTCCAATTCTTTTTCAACCAGATTTATTTTAAGCAAAAGCTGCCTTT
>JAUWTR010000094.1 GCA_030614645.1 Candidatus Aminicenantota bacterium | reverse complement strand
CGAAAAGAGCGTCTTTTTCGTTGTTCTCATCTTTTACTTTGCCTGTGGGGCTTTTAAGTACTTTGATTATGTTTTTATCATAAGTTGGTTTGCCCTGCTCTTTTACGAATTTAAGTAACCGGGTGACTTCAGAGAGGGAGATGAAAGAGCTATGCAGCCGGATAATCCTGGGGAAAAGAGGAGGCATAAAAAGCATATCGCCATTTCCTAGTAATTTATCAGCTCCGTTTGCATCAATAATTACTCGCGAGTCGGTTTTTGATGGCACTCGCAAAGCAATTCTGCAGGAAAAATTATTTTTGATGTTACCGGTAATAATATCTGTAGAAGGACGCTGGGTAGCCATGACAAGATGGATGCCAACGGCACGCGCTAACTGAGCCAGTCGGGCTATGCAGTATTCCACTTCCTTTGCTCCTGCCATCATCAGTTCCGAAAGCTCATCAATTATGATAACTATATAGGGAAGAGGCTTGAGTTTTTCTTTTTCTTCTTCAGAAAAAGATTTGCTGTCTGAATTTAATATTTTTTTTACTTTCCGGTTATATTGGTCGATATTTCTGACTTTTAAAAAACCCATAGTCTGATATCGTTCTTCCATTTTATTTATAGCATCAAACAGGACGGCTTCAGCCTTTTTTGGATTCTTAACAACCGGGCATAATAGATGAGGCATTCCTTCGTATAGAGAAAATTCTATTCTTTTCGGGTCAATTAGGATTATTTTCACTTCATCCGGGGTAGCCTTGTAGAGGATGCTGGCGATGATCGTATTAAGAGCAACACTCTTTCCAGTTCCTGTGGCGCCGGCGATCAGGAGGTGAGGCATAATGGAAAGGTCTGTAATATATGGCTCTCCATGTATGGATTTCCCGAGAGCTATGGTCAGTTTGGAAGGGGATTTTAAAAATTTATCAGTCTGGATTATATCTCTGATCTTGATGATCTCTCTTTTGTTATTGGGAATTTCGATTCCGAGAGATGACTTTCCCGGGGTTCTTTGGATCCTGACGGCTTGTGCTCCTAAGGCAAGAGACAGATCTTCGGAAAGGTTGACTACCTGGCTGACCTTTATATGTGGATGGGGGTAATATTCATATGTGGTTACGATGGGTCCGGGATGGTATTCCTTGACTTCTCCTTCGACCTGAAATTGAAGAAATTTATCTTCTATTATTTGTTTTTTTTCAAACAGTTCATTTTTATCGATTTTTTCTGTTTCTTTGCCAGGATCTAATAAAGATAATGGCGGGAAGCTGTAGCCACTTTGTTCCATTTCTGGAAACAGAATATTTTCCCCAGAGATGGGTTGAGAAATTTCAGCTTGAACGGGTTCTATTCTTTTTTTAATAGTTCTTTGGGAGACTGGCTTTTCAGCTTTTTGTTTTGTATCTGAGTATTTTTCGGTTACTTTTTTCCTCATCTTTTCTTTGTGCTTTTTAATGCGATAGTGGGTGATCCGGATTCTTACCTCTTTAAAAAGGAAATTAAAAAGCCTAATAATAAAATAAAACACACTGCGAACAGAAAGATGAGTTGAAAAGATAATGAAGAGAATGAGAACACTAAAAAGGACAAGCAAACTCCCGGTGTGATTAAAGTAGGGTAATAGAAAGGAGGCTGTAAGACTTCCTGTTAATCCTCCGGCTTGCATATCTGCCCAGGGTAATTCAGGAAAAAATATACAGAAAAGCGAGCTAAGGATAATAAGAAGAAGTGCTGTCCCAGCAAGCTGTTTAAGTGCGGATCTTTCTTTATCCGGCAAAAAGGACAGAATTCCGAAGTAGAGAAATGCCAGGGGTAGAATGAACGATGCAAAGCCAAAAAGTTGGAGAAGTGCTTCTGATAAGGAGGCGCCTGCTTTTCCTAAATAATTATGGACCTTATGTTTTGAAGTGGATACGGAAGCCCATGATGGATCTGTAGAGCTATAGCTTATTAAGCTTAATAAGAGAAATATGGCGATTAGAATAAAGATTACGCCTTTGACTTCGGATGACCGGACGCGATATTTCGGATTGGTTTTTTTGGCGCGATTTTTTGTTTGCTTGGGTTTTCTTTTTTTCATTAAAAAAAATTATAACATATTTTAGCCCTTAGCTGATAGCCCGTAGCTTGTAGTAATTAATCTGGAGTTCCCCTTGTGAATAGTTTAGGCAAGTTAATCTGATTCTTTTTACCGCTATTTTGTCAAAAAATGGCTTCCCTCTTTCTCTTTGCAGCAACTAATCGGGAGATGAACCATAATGAAGCTGGTTGAAAAGTTTGACGAATTGTTTTAGTGTGACCTGTTCCGGCCTGAGGTTGCCGTCTATCTCAGTAATTTTTAATGCCTGTTCTATGCGGATCTGGGGAAAATTCAAAGCTTTCAGATTGTTTGACAGCTTTTTTCGCCTTTGCCCGAAGGAGGTGTTTAAGAAAGACTTGAAATGGTTCTCGTCTTTAAGGACGAAAATAGGACATTCTCTTTTAATTAGAGAGATAAAAGAGGAGTATACCTGGGGAGGGGGCTGAAAAGAGCCGGGAGCGATCGTGAAATTTATTGTAGTAAGAAAAAAGTTATGAAAAAGGATAGAAACTGGAGCATATTTTTTAGAAACGGGGAGAGCACATACTCGTTCAGCCACTTCTTTTTGCAGGAGAAAGTGGCATTCTGACAGGTTGTTTTTTTCAGCAAGTGCTTTGAATAGAATCCTGGAAGAAAGGGAATAAGGCAGATTACCTACCAGCTTGAATTTTTGGCCATTAACAAACTGGCTTAGTTTGATGTAGAGGAAATCCTTATTAAGGATGGTTAAATTTGGGGATTTTAGTTTTTGCAGGGAAACGATTAAGGATTGGTCTTTCTCGATTGCTATTACTTTGCCTGCTTTTTTTACTAAAAGGGAAGTCAGGGCGCCGCGTCCTGCGCCGATTTCTATAATAAAGTCACCTTTTCCGGGATTGATGCAGCGTCCTATCTTTTCTATAATGCGCTGATTGTGTAGAAAATGCTGCCCTAGAGCATGCCTGCGACTTTTTCTTTTAGTACTACTAATCGGTTACTCCTAATTGTCTTTACATTTCACAGTCTTGCAGGGAGGAGGTTAGAAGTTGAAGAAATAGATCAAACCGATTCCGTATTCGTTGCCGCTTAAATTCGTTTTGATGTCGTTTTCTGTTTTCTTAGCCATATGGAGCTTACAATAGACCTTTACAGCGATGGATTTGATTATCTGCAAATGTGTTCCTAAAAGAAGGTTATAGCCGAGTAATGAGCCGGTTGTTTCTGTGATTGCAAAGGTATCAGGATATTTTTCTTTATAGTTATAATAATCCCCTCCGATTCCTGCAAAAGGAGAGAATTTCCCGAAATGGAGCAAATAAAATACAGTTAATGAAAGCGGCATCATTGAGAACTTGATTTCTTCATCGGTATAGGATGTACTGCCTTTAGCGGCCATATAAATAAAATCCAAAGTTATTCCTAGATCTTCTTTGTGGCTTAATGGATAGAGGAAACTTAATCCTCCCCCCAGGGAGAACATATTTGACCTATATACATCCTGAAAATCTGCATCATGAGGGAAGTAGAGGCTGCTGTTGATCGAAATTCCGAGCTTTTGATTGCTGGCTAATTGTTCCCTTTCTATGGCTTTTTTAATTTCAGGCAGGATGGGAGTTTCTCCAACCTTGCCAGCCGGTTTTTCTTCCTTTTTTTCTTCTATAGTTGGTTCAATTTTGAAATATATAAAAATCCCGTCCTCTTTCTCTTCAATAGAATAGGAAGGAATACTTTCTTCCAGGTCAAAAACAACCCTGGTTACAGTAGGCTGGTTTTTTGCGGTTCTAATCCGTTGAACACCGGAATCATTGATCTCGATTTCAGGATCACAGGTAAAACTCTTGACCTGCAATAAATCGATAACTAAACGGTTGGGGCTGAAAAGAGGAAAACTCGTATAACTAATGAGATTATTGATTATTAATTTTACTTCTACCTGGTTTTCTGTTTTATTTATGATAATATCAGACAGTTCAGAATCAGTTGGGGATTGAGCTGAGATTATGACCGCAAAAAGCATAAGAGCTGATATTAAGTAGATGCAAATATATTTCTTCTTCAATTCTTATCCTTTACGGATGTTGCTTTCATTGTTTTCTTTATCGACAGATGTGATTCCATAGATATAGTTGTCTGCTTCTTCCCGGCTGGAGAAATTTCTGTCTATAAATTCAGTCTGGGAGGCAGCGACTTCTCCGACCTGGATGAATAGGGTGTCTTCCTGGTTGGTTGTCTTTCTATATATTCTGTATTTTACTATTGTGAACCGGCCCTGATTCTTGGGATTGTTTGACCAGAAGAGGTGATTTAAGTATTCCTGGTACAGAAAAGCCTTGTTTGCAACGATTGTTTGGGAGAGATTGACCGGAGGGAAGGGAATAAAGTTGATATTATCATGCCAGGTTTCAGCCATTATCTGGTAACCGGTGTTACTGGGGTGAAGATTGTCGGCTGAGATTAACGATTCAAATCCTCCCTGTTCTTCCGGATAATTATAAAAGGCATTATAATTATCCACCAATGACAGATTAAATTCCTGGGCGAGGCTTTCGATCTTACTGTTTAAATCGAATGTTCTTGCCCGAATGATTGCTTTCCAGAGATTTCTGGTGCGGGGGATAATATTTGATATCAGAGGGATAACTCCATAATCAAGGCTCTTTTGAACCATCTGTTTTAGATTAAACGCAGTAGTGTTCATTGAGTATTGAATTGCGGTGATATCATTGGTGCCTTCCATAAGCAGCAGATAAAGAGCAAGGTCTGCTGAGATAACACTATCAATTCGGCTGAGCCCTTCCCAGGTTTGTTCCCCGGGGATTCCTCGATTGGAGATATAAGGCTCCACATAGTTATTTTTCAAAAGATCCAATAGGCGAGGGATATATCCTTTTCCCATAAAAGGGCCGTTCATGGACCCATAAGTAATACTATCTCCGAAGCCGATAAACCTGTCAGAGGCAAGGTGGATTGACTTGACGCTGATTTTTTCTGTTATTTCAGGATGTCTTTTTGCTTGAAGCTCAAAAAAGGAAAGATGCTTGACATAGACATTTTTTCCATCCTTCCAGGCAACAGCGATTTTATGTCCTTCTGTTATCAGGATAGGAGATTGGCTTCTTTTGTTGTCATGGGAGATGTTGATTGCTGGATACCACCCGCTTTCAGTTTTAAACGAGATGAAGTTGTCCCTTTTTCCGTTTCCGGCTTGGCTCCAGGAGATCATGGGAATGGAATTAAGGTATAGTGAGATAGAAGGCTCTGCGTCAGATAGAGAAGAGTTATTTGTAATCCTTTCAATTTCAAGCCATTTATTCCCATTCCAAGATGTAGTGAAAATTTCGTAATCCTCGCCGTCATAACTACTCCAGGATACCCAGGGGTATCCATTTTTGTTTAGGGTGGCTGCAGGATGAAAATGCGGCGCTTCCGGATTAGAATCCAGTGTTAAAGGTGTTGTCCATGTCTCTCCGTTAAAAAAGGAATAATATAGTCTATCCATTCTCTTTTTTGGTTCTATCCAAAAGAGCCATGGTTTTCCGGTTCCATCGATAATAATCTGGGGGGAATACATTAATGAGCTGTTGGACGGGATACTCCATATCAATGAAGCATCCAGGTTTTTTACGATAAGCTGACTTTGCCCTCCTCTGGTATTTATCCAGGTCGCCCATGCTTGGTTGTTTGGAGAGAATGCCAGGCTGGGGGAAATATTTTTACCTTTAATCCCTATGGAAATATTTTTAGTATGGCAGATTTTTCTTTCCTGAATTCTGCCTAAAAAGACATCCTCTTCCTGATCTTTGCCATATTCCCAGATCATCCAGTTGTCGTTGCTGTTATCTTTTTTTATCTGTAGAGTTTGGAGGTTAGAATATGATTGAATGCTTCCGGAGTGAATATTAGATAAAGGTTGAGTTGCCCTAAGTATGATAGTGCTTCCCTGATCGTTACAGATAATAAAATTCAATTCTCCTGCTTTGTTAAAATATGGATAGACTGTTTTTCCTCTTTTTGTTAAAAGATTTTCATCTGCTGGGACCGCTGTCGCGATCGATATCAAGGTGAGGAGAATACATATTTTTTTGCGGATCATATTGTTCCTTAAATTTTTTGGGATTACTCTCGAGGCCAGGTAATTGGATGGCAAATGTTTTACTGAACAGGTCCCATTCAGTTTCTTCATTTTGTTGACTTTGCCAAGTGAAACCATATGTTTTCCTGGAAAACATATAAATATCCACTGACTCTTGGCTTCCTGTTGCAGTTGAGTTGACCTGGAATTCTGGCCCCAGGGATTGTCCATTTTTTTCAAAGATGCGGGCATATATTCCGAATGAATCACCGTCCTGCCCCCTGCTTTGCCAGGTGATTATGAAACTTCCTTCCGAGTCAACAGCAATAGAAGGAAAGACCTGCCAATCCTCTGAAATGCTATTGACCTGGAATTCCAATCCTTTCGCAGTTCCTATCTTATCAAATATCCGGGCGGAAATGTCGTAAGCTTGGTCGTCCTCCTGCCAGCTGTGCCAGCAAATAATAAGATTACCCCAGGTATCTATGGCAATAGCGGGCCATTCCTGCCAGCCTTTTGAAGATGAATTTACTATAAATTCCGGACCTGCTGTATTTCCCTCCCGGTCGAATCTTTTTGCAAAGATTCCGGTTTTATCTCCATCCTGTCCGAAACTCGACCATGTGATAGCAAAACTTCCCTGTTGATCCATGGT
>JAUWTR010000202.1 GCA_030614645.1 Candidatus Aminicenantota bacterium | reverse complement strand
GAACTTTATGCTGAAGTTAAAGCTGATTATCCGATCGACTCTGGATTGTTTCTCCGGGTTCAACCAAGTGTACTCTCCTACCAGGTAACAATCGATTACCGTCCTGAAGGGGAGGTAGGAGCAATATATTGTCCGGGGGGCGGTGCTTTCCTGAAACACAGACCTGAGGGAAAAGGGCTCTGGAAAAAAGATGAATACAATATTGTAAGAGTAATGATCAAAGGGCAGCCGGCTACAATAAAAATCTGGATCAATGGTACTCCCTTTGCAGAGTATACCGATGTAAAATTCGAGGGGAATTACCGGGTTCCCGCCACTGGCTATATAGGGATACAAGTCCACCCAGGTTCAAGCTGGGGCAAAGGAAATAAAGTTTATTTTCGCAAGCTGATGATCAAGCCGATTGCCGCTTCTTCTCAGCTTTGACCTTCAAACCAGCTTCCCGTCCCTAACCACTACCTTACCATTCTTTATTACATGTTTGATGGGATTGACTCCGAAGTGATACACAAGAGAAGGATAGTTCGGCACATCACATAGAATAAGATCCATTTTTTTCCCAACTTCAAGGCTCCCGACCTCATTTTGCCTATTTATGCCGTAGGCGGCATTTATGGTGACTGCATTGATGGCTTCTTCGATAGTCATATTCATTAAAAAAACGCCCAACCTCATTATACACAGCTGGGATTCTGTCATTGAGCTTCCAGGGTTAAAATCTGTGGCAAGTGCCACGGCGGCCCCGGCATCGATTAATTTTCGAGCCGGAGCCGTCCTGTTTTGCATGAGAAAAAATGGGACACCGGGAAGAAGAATGGCGGTTGTGGGACTTTCCGCCATCCGTTCGATTCCTTCTTCGGTGATTGCGATCAAATGCTCGGCGGATACAGCTTCCTGTTCAACAGCAAGCTGGGCTCCGCCTAAAGGGACAAACTCATCAGCATGTATTTTTATTTTCAGCCCTGCTTTTTTTGCCGCCTTTATCAGTTCTCTTGATTCTGCTATGGAATACACTCCTTCCTCGCAGAAGATATCAAAAAATTCGGCCAATTCTCTCTTTACGACCTCAGGAAGGATTTCATGAGTGAGAAGGTCGATATATTCATTTTTTTTGGCCTTATATTCTTTCGGCACTTCATGAGCGCCCAGGAATGTAGGTGCGATGTCAATGGGATGGATTTCATTTGCTTCTTTAATGGCTTCGAGCTGTTTGATCTCATCATCAAGGTTCAGCCCGTATCCGCTTTTGGCCTCTGTTGTGGTGGTACCTTGGCAGAGCATACTGTCAAGGCGTTTCAGGCAAAGAGAAACCAGCTCTTTCTTTGTAGCTTTACGGGTTGCATTTACAGTTGTCTGAATGCCCATCCCTTTGGCTGCCAGTTCAAGGTATGAGGCGCCTTGAATGCGGAGCTTGAACTCCTCTTCCCGGCTGCCGGCAAAAGGAAGGTGGTTATGAGGATCGACAAAACCGGGGAGGGCGGTCAACCCTGTGGCGTTTAGCATGATAGTGTCAGGTTCCGGGAGTACATTTTTCCTGAGCTCTTTTTCAGTTCCGATAAATACAATTTTTCCCTGCAAAGAAGCAATATACCCATGTTCGATAATTCCCAAATCTAGGAGTGCTTTTTTTCTTTTTGGGGCACTCCCACTGCAGGTTAAAAGCTGGCTGCAGCCTGTGATGATAAGGTCAGCTGAGTTCACGTGGGGTCTTCCTCATTGAAGAGGTCTTGTTTTTTCTGATAAATGAGGGAGTTTCATATGAATCCCACTCTTTTTCCCAGGACGGACGTTCTGTCTTTTCCCACATAGGTTCAGCTCCTTTGGGCTCGAAAATATAAGGCGGGGTTTTTTGAGGGACCCGGAAAGGGGGTGGAGTTTTTTTCTGAGGACGGGAAACCAGATCTTGAGGTGGGATGGTCTCCAGCTGCGGTTCGGACTGGTCAAATCCGGTAGCGATGACTGTGACTTTGACTTTTTCTTTTAAAGACTCATCAATAACTGTACCAAAAATGATATTGGCTTCTGGGTGAGCCTTGCTGTAGATCAGCTCTGAAGCTTTTGAGACCTCATGCAGCCTTATATCCTTGCTGCCTGTGATGTTGATGAGCACTCCATGAGCCCCAGCAATGGATGTGTCGACCAACAGGGGACTGGATATTGCTTTTTGGGCAGCATCAAGCGCTCTGTTTTCCCCTGAAGCCAGGCCAGTTCCCATGAAGGCCATGCCCATGCCTTTCATAATGGACTTAACGTCAGCAAAGTCCAGGTTGATAAGACCGGGCCTGGTGATGAGGTCTGATATTCCCTGAACAGCTTGGCGGAGTATGTCGTCTGCCATTTTAAAAGCATTTTGAATGGAGGTGTCTAGGTTGACGGTCTCGAGCAGCCTTTCGTTTGGAATGGAGATAACCGTATCTACAGAAGATTTTAATTCGGCCAGGCCTTCCTGAGCCTGGGTCATGCGTATTTTGCCTTCAAAATCGAAAGGAAGTGTGACAATTGCGATAGCCAGGACATCCATTTCTGAGGCTAAATTAGCAATGACCGGAGTAGCCCCGGTTCCGGTACCGCCTCCCAGTCCGGCAGTCAGAAAAACCATATCCGCTCCTTCAAGGAACTCGATAAGTTTTTCAGTGTCCTCCATAGCCGCATCTTTGCCGATAGCCGGCCTTCCTCCTGAGCCAAGACCTTTGGTCAATTGATTGCCTATCTGGAGCTTGGTACCGGCCTTATTGTTATTAAGTGCTTGTAAGTCGGTATTAACAGCAATGAAATCTACTCCCGCAATACGAGCGTCTATCATACGATTGACCGCATTTCCTCCGCCTCCGCCGAGGCCGATAACCTTGATTTTTGCTCCATGTCTTTCTTCGACCAAGTGAAATTTGAGATTACTTCGATTTTTCTCACTCATGATTTCCTCCTTAGGCTTCTTTCAGCCAATCTTTTAATTTGGCCATAAAGCCTTTTTTATTTTCTTTAGATAATCCTCTTTGTTTCCATAGTTTATGCCCGTATAGAACCAGGCCGACGGCGCTAGCATAATCTGGAGTGCTGACCCTGTCTACCAGTCCGCCGATCCCTCCGGGATCTCCCCGCCTAACAGGAAGATCAAAAACACTTTCTGCTACTTCTTCCAATCCTTCCAATAACGCAGTTCCCCCGGTCAGTACAACTCCAGAATTCAGGGATTTCTCGTATCCCATCCTTTTTATATCATTATCGACAAGCCTGAAGATCTCTTCTGCACGGGGTTGGAGGATATCTGCCAGTAACTGGCGGGAAAGGACGCGGGGCTTTTTCCCTCGTCCTACGGAAGCGACCTCAATGGTTTCCTGTTCATCAACAAGGGGACCGGATACACATCCAAATTTTTTCTTTATCTTTTCTGCATCCGGGATCGGAGTGCGAAGTCCTACGGCAATATCATTGGTAAAGTTGTCCCCTCCTATTGGAATAATTGAGGTGTACCAAAGGCTGCCGCGCTCGAATATGGCGATTTCTGTAGTTCCAGCCCCGATGTCGATAAGGCCTACTCCCAGTTCCCTTTCATCATGGGTTAAGACAGAAGCGCTGGTTGCGATCTGGTTAAGCACTATCTGCTCGATCTCTACTCCGGCGCGGGTTGTGCAGGTTTTTAAATTTTGGACTGATGTGATCGCCCCGGTTACGATGTGTACATTGACTTCCAGTTTGATCCCGCTCATTCCTAGCGGATCTTTGATGCCGTCCTGTTCGTCTACCACAAATTCCTGGGGGATAATGTGGATGATCTCTCTGTCAGGAGGGATGGAGACTGCTTTGGATTGATCGATCACCCGGTTTATATCTTCTCTGCTGATTTCCCGGTTTTTACTGGACACTGCTATCACTCCGCGGCTGTTAAAGCTTTTAATGTGAGCACCGGAAATCCCTATAAAACCGGAGTCGATCTCGACCCCTGCCATAAGTTCTGCTTCTTCCTGTGCTTTGTTTATTGCATCAACGGTAGCGTCAAGATTAACCACCACGCCTTTTCTCAGCCCTCTTGATTCGGATGAGCCGATTCCAATAATCTCAATCTTATTATCTTCTGTGATTTCACTAATAATGGCGGTTACCTTTTTAGTGCCAATGTCAAATCCGACTATATAGCCATTTTTAGGCATTATTTTGCCTCCTTTCGGGGACTTGGTTTGATAATTAAACGCCCAGTTATACGCAAGTCGACATATTCCAGGGGTTCATAGGGTTTAAGATAGGAACGTTCGGTCTGGTATGCCTGGATTTTCTCTGAAAATCGATTTTCCCCAAGTTTAAGCCATGTAAGGGAGCTTTTTAGTTTAACTTTAACGTTATTGTAATCAGAAAGGTCAAGAGTATCGATATTTTCTTTTTGGGCGGGAGTCAGGCTTTCCATACATTTCCAGGCTAGATCTTGTTTTTCCTGGGCATGTAATTGAAAAT
>JAUWTR010000351.1 GCA_030614645.1 Candidatus Aminicenantota bacterium | reverse complement strand
TTCCACGCTGGGGGAAATACGCGTGTTTTCGGATCAACTGACCTGATTCTTGCTTAAGGCTTGGTCAATCCATCCTTTCATATTCTAACCGTAGATCTTTCATCTTATTAAACTCCATATATCGGTAGATCTTTTCTTTGTGAGGTTGGATCTTTTCTTTGTAAACAGCATAATATTCATCAAGTGTAGGAAGCTTTCCTTCCAGAGCTGTAATAGCTGCCAGCTCTGCTGAACCAAGGAAAACCTGAGCTCCATCACCCATACGGTCATCAAAATTACGGGTGGATGTCGAAATAATGGTAGACCCAGGTCTTACTCTTGCTTGATTTCCCATACACAGGGAGCAACCAGGGATTTCAGTGCGGGCTCCTATACTCGAATAGATCGAATAATATCCTTCCTTTTTCAACTGAGCTCTATCCATTTTGGTAGGAGGGGTAAGCCATACTCTGGTTTTCAAATACCCAGCACCCGCAAATATCTTACCTGCAGCCCGGAAATGACCAATATTCGTCATACAGGACCCAATAAAAATTTCATCAATTTTTTCTCCTGCTACTTCAGATAACAATTTGACATCATCCGGGTCATTAGGAAAAGCAAGGATAGGCTCCTTAATATCCGCCAGGTCTATCTCAAGCACAGCAGCATATTCGACATTTTTATCCCTTCTTAGCAGGGAAGGACTTTCTATCCATTTCTCACATGCTGATATTCTATGTTTTAGAGTATCCGCATCCTTAATCCCATCTCCGATCATTTTCTTCATCAAAGCAATATTACTTTTCAGGAAATCAGCTATACTGGTTATACTCAGAGCAATTGTCCCTCCGGCAGCTGACCTCTCAGCAGTTGCATCCGTTAATTCATACGCCTGATCGACTGTTATCTCAGACAATCCTTCCATCTCTACAATTCGCCCGTTAAAAATATTCTTCTTCCCTTCTTTTTTTACAGTCAATAGTCCTTGTTTAATAGCAAAATAAGGAATGGCATTGACTGCATCCCTCAGGGTGATCCCAAGATTAAACTCCCCTTTGAATTTCACCAATACAGATTTCGGCATGTCAAGCGGCATAAATCCTAAAGCTCCGGCAAAAGCAACCAAGCCTGAACCAGCAGGAAAACTCAACCCAAGAGGAAAGCGGGTATGGGAATCACCAGCAGTGCCCATAGTATCCGGCAGCAACAGCCGGTTCAACCAGGAATGGATTACGCCGTCTCCCGGCCTTAGGGCAACTCCTTTTCTTTCTACAACAAATTTTGCTAGAGAGCTGTGCATCTCAACATCAGTTAATTTTGGATAAGCAGCCGTATGGCAAAATGACTGCATAAAGAGGCCGGATTGAAATTCGAGGCAAGCCAGTTCTTTTAATTCATCTGCAGTCATGGGCCCAGTTGTATCTTGAGAACCGACTGTAGTCATCTTAGGCTCACAGGCTGTGCCAGGAAGAATTCCATCTTTTCCACAGGCTCTTCCAACAATCTTCTGAGCCAAAGAATATCCCTGTTTTTCCTTGGGTACAGGATTTTTTGCGGATTCAAAAAAAACAGCCTCAGGCAAGCCAAGTACATCTCTGGCCTGGTTAGTTAAAGTGCGCCCAACAATCAAGAAAAGCCTTCCCCCTGCCCTGTATTCATCCATAATAGTCGAAGGTTTTGATTCAAATTCTGTAAGGATATCTCCATTATCATTTGTAATGGTCCTTTTATTTATATTCAGCTTGATCAAATCGCCGGTTTTCATTCCAGACACATCACACATAATCGGAAGCCCGCCTGAGTCCTCGACTGTGTTAAAAAATATGGGCGCGATCAAACCGCCTAAAACGATACCTTCCCTTCTTTTATTTGGAATAAATGGGATATCCGCTCCTATATGCCATAACAATGAATTAGTAGCAGATTTTCGTGAAGAGCCTGTTCCAACAACATCTCCTACAAAAACAACTTTATGCCCATCATCCCGGAATTTTTTTATATTCTCCTTACCGTCAGGAAAGCTTGTGCCTCCCATAGAAAGTGCATGTAAAGGAATATCCGGGCGGCTCCATGCATGTTTTGCCGGAGAAAAATCATCCGTATTGATCTCTCCATTAACCTTATATACTTTAAGCACCATTTCCTTAGGAAACTCAGGGCGTGACAGAAACCACTCTCCCTCTGCCCAGGATGTCAGGATATTACGGGCATGCTCATTTTCTCTCGCTTTTTCAACAATTTTATCAAAAGCACTGTAGACAAGAATTGTATCTTTAAGAGCATTCACCGCATCAGAAGCAAGTTCATCACATTCTAAAAGTAATATCAAAGGCTCGATATTATAGCCACCCAGCATTGTTCCCAACAGTTTTACCGCATCTTTTTTTAATACCACCGGGGAAGAAATTACTCCTTTAGCAATATCATCCAGCCATGCTGCTTTAACTTTCGCTGCCGGGTCAACTCCTGGAGACACTCTATTCTCTAGCAGATGAAGTAATAATTTATCTTTTCCTTCAGGAGGTTCTTCCAGCAGTTTGCATACTCTCTGGGTTGTATCAGGATTTAAAGGTAAAGGAGGTATGCCCAGTTTTTTTCTCTCTTCTTCATGTTTAAAATATTCTTCTAACATAATATTTTCCCTATTTTTTCACTCAATCTTAAAATGATATAACAGTCTCAATACTAAGTAAATGGAAATAGTGAAGTTAGAATTGAAAGTTGATTTTATTCCGAAAAAATTATACACTTCTTTTCTTATAATTTAGCTGGAGGCATTAATATGGATAATACCCCTACAACAAAAGCCAAAGAACACTTTGGCAAAATAGTTGAAGAACAACTTAAACGTGTTGAATTGATGAAAAAATCCCAGGACTGGATTGATTACAC
>JAUWTR010000372.1 GCA_030614645.1 Candidatus Aminicenantota bacterium | reverse complement strand
TCAATTATGTGGAAACTGACAATTACAAAACTATTGCTGCTGCTTGTATCGCTTATAAACACACTTTGGTCGCTCAAACTCCTATTGATGTAAATCTTGCCAAACAGTTAAACATTTTGCTAACAGAAATGAACTTTCCTGAGGATAAAATAGTTATGGATCCTTTAACCGGTACTCTGGGTTATGGTTTGGAGTATACCTACTCCATTATCGAAAGAATTCGTAATGATGGTCTGGTAGGAGATAAGATGTTGGGTTTTCCTATCCTGATAAATCCCGGGTATGAAAGCTTCAAGATCAAAGAAACCAGAGTTTCTGCGCAGGAATATCCCCAATGGGGAGATCCGGAGCTGCGGGCTGCCTATTGGGAAACAGCTACGGCTATGAGCCTGTTAGCAGCAGGAGCGGAATTATTGATTTTATATCACCCCAGGTCAGTGGAGACAGTAAAGCAAAAGATCCGGGAAATGTTCGCTTCAGGGAATGGAGAATAAGCATGGCTATATCAGGATTGGATATATTCAAGTTATTGCCCAGGACGAACTGCGGGGATTGCGGGGTTCCCACCTGTATGGCCTTTGCCATGAAATTAGCCCAGAAAAAAGCAGAGCTGGGGGAGTGCCCTTTTGCTTCGGAAGAGGCAAAAGCTATCCTTGGAGCAGCAGCTGAACCTCCTATACAGCTGGCTAAGATCGGGGGAAAATCGGTTTTTGAAGCGGGAAATGAGACGGTTTTATTTCGTCATGAAAAGACTTTTGTCCATCAGACCGGGATCGCGATCCAATTATGTTCTTCGGAGGACGAAAAAGAGCTGTTGAGAAAGATAAAAGAGATAGAAGATTATAATATCGAACGGGTAGGAGAGGAACTTTATACTGATCTATTCTTTTTATCCCACGATACTGAGGACGCTCAGCAGTTTCTAAAAATAATAGACTTGGTCAAACAAAATTCAAAAAAAGGGATTATCCTGGACTGTGAAAACCAGGAGGTTTTAGCGGAAGCGATTCAGCTCTTGAGGGAAGATTCCCCGGCAGTATTATTAAAAAAAGAGATAACAGAAGCTGATATCGAACAAGCTAAAGTAAATGATCTCTGCCTTATTATCACCGCAAAAAATTTTGATGATCTAATCCTTCAGGCAGAAAAAGCTAAAAATGCCGGCGTAAAAAATCTGTTCCTGAATCTGGATTGTGACAATTTGGGAAGGCAATTACAAAATAACACCATTCTGCGGCGCGCAGCTTTAAAGCAGAATTTTAAACCGTTCGGTTTTCCGCTTTTTTCTTATATCAAAGCAGAAAACAAGGATGATCTTCTAGCAAAGGCATCTTTCCTGCTCTGCAAATATTGCTCTCTAATAGTATTGCCGGAATATGACAAAGCCTTGCTCTATTCTTTGTTTACGCTTCGTCAGAATATCTACACTGATCCCCAAAAACCGATCCAGGTTGAAGCTAAAGTCTACCCAATAGGAGAGCCAACGCCCGAATCTCCGGTTTTTGTTACGACTAATTTCTCCCTGACTTATTTTATGGTATCGGGTGAGATTGAAAATTCAGGTATATCAGCCCACCTGGTGATTGTTGATGTTGAAGGCCAGTCTGTACTTACTGCCTGGGCAGCGGGAAAGTTTACCGGCGAAAAGATCGCCAAGTTTGTCAAAGATATTAAATTGGAAGAACAGATCAAAACCCGAAAGATCATAATACCCGGTTTTGTAGCCCAGATAAGTGGAGACCTGGAAGAGGCTCTCCCTGGCTGGGAGGTTATTGTCGGCTGCCAGGAAGCTTCTGATATTCCCTCTTTTATTAAAAATGTCGCATTGATTTAAAAGTGAAAAAAGATAAAAAGCATATCTGCCGGGTTAAATTTCTGCCGTTTGATATAAGGGTTGAAGTTCCTGCTGGTACTTGTATATTAGAAGCGGTGCGGAAGGCTGGTCTTCCTTTAAAAGCCGGATGCGGCGGTAAAGGCGTTTGCGGTGACTGTGTGGTCCAGGTTATATCCGGAGATTTTTATCAAAAACCTTCTGCTGCCCTTCCGTCTTATCTGGAAAAACAGGGGTATGCCCTGGCCTGTCAGACTCCCATCAATAATAAGCTCACTATAAATCTTCCCCGTTTCCAGGAGATGTCGATAAAAAGTATTACGGAATCCGAATATTTTCATAAACATCGGGATGATATCTCCGGTCTTGATATAAATCCTGCCTCAAAGAAAAAAAGAAGCTATGGTCTTGCTTGTGATATTGGAACTTCCACGGTTGCGATCCATGTGGTTGAATTAAAAAGCGGAAAAATCGTCGGGACAGCCGGAGGTTATAACCAGCAGATAAAATGCGGTGAAGATGTGATCTCAAGGATCGAATATGCCCAAAAACCCGGTTGCCTGCTGGAACTCCACCAGCTTATCATCAGGACTATAAATCTTCTTTTAAAAAAAGCTTTGGAAGGGACAACTATCACTGCATCTGAAATTCATTATATGGTAGTATCAGGCAATCCCACCATGATTCATCTTTTTCTCAAAATCGATCCTGCCAATATCCGGCAGGAGCCTTATGTTCCTATTTTCAAGCAGGCGCCGGCTCCAGGATCTCAGGATTTAGGTCTGGATATACATCCTGAGGGAAGAGTGTTTTATGCTCCGGATGTAGGTAGTTATGTCGGGGGAGATATTAC
>JAUWTR010000088.1 GCA_030614645.1 Candidatus Aminicenantota bacterium | reverse complement strand
TTGGTCTCATCCATTATTTTTATAAAATATGGATCCATATGGCCCAGGGTCTTCTTGCTTAAAGCTGTGTAGACTGAATCAGGTACGCAAGAGGGGCCGGGGCCCATTAGTAAGATTTCTTCAATATTTTTTAAAGTATTATTCATCATTTAAAGCTCCTATTATCCTAAACTATTCATAAAAAATGTCGATATGATTGGCAATTCTTGATAAATAAGCATTTTACATTTCTTGAATAGCTCAGGCTATAATTTTAAGCTTTTAATAATAGCAACTTTTAAGGGGTTTTGTAAAGGCATATATCAAGGAAAAGCATTATGTAAGTTATAATTGTTAGTTTATCCCTTTGATAGAGTTACATATTAAAACAGCTCTTTCCTTTGAGGTGATTTTTTGATATTATAAATTTTTAGTGTTTAATATTTGAGGAGATTGTGATGAAAGAAGTTCAAGAAAGCGGCATGTTCTCTCCCGCCTTATTAGATAAAATAAGAGACAAATTCCTTTATGTTGACTGGGACCCTTATACAGGAGAACGGACCTATTTTGAAGCATCAGGAGGTTCCCTCCGTCTTAAGACTGTTATGGAAACTATGGCAAGAGAAACAGCGTTGCCTGATGAATTATTCAGGTTTAATCCTGCCTCTGACCATGTGGTAAAGGCTGTGGAAAAAGGAATTGAAGATGTAAAGCTTTTTCTGGGAGCTAAATCCGGGATTATAATGGCCGCTCACAGTGCTACCCATGCCATTTTCCGGGCCATAAATGCCGTAACTGCTCATATCCCCGGGAATAATATTGTAACTACTGAATTAGAGCATCCGGCTGTTTTAAGTCCGACTAAATATTTTGCGGAAATGCATAATATGGAATGGAGATGTGCCAAGATTTCCAAGGAGACAAGTTCCGTTCCCCTAGAAAATATCCTTGAGCTGGTAGACAAGGACACCAATATCCTGGTCTTTCAGCACGGCTCCAACCAGACCGGCGCTATTAATGATGCTAAATACATAATCGAGGAGGCCCGTAAGATAAAACCTGACCTTTATGTGCTGGTAGATGCGGTCCAATATGCTCCCCATGGTCCGATCGATGTCGAAGATATTGGCGCGGATGCTTATGCTTTTGGTCCTTATAAGGCATACACTGTTAAAGGCATAGGATTTGCCCATCTTTCCGAGAGACTGGCTAAACTTCCTCACTGGAACCTCATTGGAAAACCAGATGATAATTGGGTTTTAGGCTCTCCTGCCCATCCGATGTATATGGCCTGGTCAGTGGTTATGGATTATCTAGGTTGGCTGGGAAGTCAGTTCACTCAATCCACTGACAAGCGGGAACAGGTCATTGCTGCAAAAGATGCCATTCACAGTCATATGAAAGCACTGTTACATCGAGCTATGAACGGCACGGATGAACTTGCAGGTCTCCGCCAGCTTGACAATATAACCCCTTGTAATATGCTGCCTGAGATCGGCAACCGCCTCTGTATTTTCCTTTTTCGGGTAAATGGCATGGACTCTTCAACAGCGATCGGCCATTTTAACAAAAAATATCATATTCGTTTGGGGGCTAGGATTAAAGACCCTTATTCTACTGGTCCTTTAGAAGCCATGGACTGGCCTGATGCAGTAAGGCTCTCTTCGGCCCATTACAACACACCGGGGGAAATAGATAAATTACTTAAAGCTGCCCGGGAAATCAGGGGAGAGTAATAGAACCTGAACATATTATCATGAAAGCTCATAGAATAAGAAAAGCTAAATCGCTTTATAATAAAGAAAGACAGCACATATTTCTGGAAGTTGAAAAAAGCCGTTGGCTGGAAATTGAATCCCTGGATGGAGTTACTTATGATTCAATCCAAAAATTTGTAGAATGTGAAAATAAAACCGGAATAAAGATAGTCGGCTTTACTGACAAGCATTTTCAATACGGAACCATAAAAGATTGGAGTCATTCCGGAATTATTATGGATTTAAAGAAAAAAAACGATATATAATCTTTCGACATTTTTTATGAATAGTTAAGGAAAGTGAAATGAACAAAGAAAAAAAACTGATTCCTCAGATCGAGGGAGAATGGTGGACTATTGCAGGCAACCCTGATCTCGGCCATTATAATACAGAAAAACAGCAGCCTCTGGATTTTGGTATCTGGCAGGCAGCCGATCAAACCTGGCAGATGTGTTCCTGTGTACGCCGGACGGGTTGTGGGGGGAGGGGAAGGTTGTTTTATCGATGGCAAGCTGATTCCCTTACTGATGAAAATTGGACTCCTATGGGAATTTTTATGGAGGCTGACTCAAATTTTGGAGAAAAGATCGGCGGGCTTCAGGCGCCTTATGTTATTAAATACAAGGGTGAGTATTATATGTTTTATGGTGACTGGATACATATCTGTATGGCCTGGAGCAGTGACGGAAAAACATTCGCCCGTCTTCTAAACCCTGATAATTTAAGTGGCCTTTTTACAGAAGGCCATCGCTCAAGTACAAGAGACCCGATGGTTATGGCCTTTAGAAAGAAGTTTTATCTGTATTATACGGGCGTACCGGAAGGGGAAGGAGCAATATACTGCAGAACATCTTCTGATTTGCACAATTGGAGTGATTCAGTAATTGTTTCCAAGGGCGGGAGCGGCGGCAGCGGACCATCAGATGCGGAATGTGCTTTTGTTCAATATCTGCCAGAGGAGCATTCTTTTTATTTATTCAGAGCGAGTCCTTGCCAGGATAGTGATGATTATGAAACGATTGTATACTGTTCAAATGATCCTTTAAATTTCGGAATTGATGATGACCGCTATAAGGTCTGCACTTTACCTGTTGAGGTAGCCAGAATTATTAAACATGAGCAGCAATTTTATATCGCCGCCCTTATACCTGGTAACACAGGAATGAGAATAGCGCGATTAAAATGGGTTAAGGCTTGAAATTATCAATAAGAAGGATTAACCTGGATTATTCACGGGTTCAGGTTAAATTTTGGAGGAAAAAATATGGAATATCGTAATTTAGGAAGAACAGGAGTGCAAGTCTCCCCTATTTGTTTAGGAACAGATTGTTTTGCTGATCCAATCCCGGAAAAAGAATGTGCTGAAATATTAAACAGGGCTGTTGATGTTGGCATCAACCTCGTAGATACCGGAGATTCATATGGGGAAGGTGAAGGAGAGAAAGTCATAGGCCGGACGCTAAAGGCAAGCGGGATGCGTCATTCGGTTCTGCTTGCAACCAAGTGTGATCATGGGCAGCGCCGGGTTGGCTTGACGCTTGATGAATTCGTGCCTGAGATGGGGGCGAATCAGAGCGGGCCTACACGGTTGAATATGATCAGGGCTTGTGAGAGGTCATTGAAGAGATTTCAGACTGACTATATCGATCTTTACCAGATCCACCGGCAAGACCTGGAAGTAAATATTGAGGAGACCCTGAGTGCCTTGACAGACATGGTTCGCCAGGGAAAGATACGTTATGTAGGTTGTTCGACCTTTCCTGCCTGGGCAGTAGCAGAGGCGATAATGCTGAGCGAATTAAAAGGTTATGTGCGTTTTAGTGTTGAGCAGCCGCCCTATAATCTTTTGGACAGGCGCATTGAGAACGAATTGCTTCCCATGGCCGAGAGGTTCGGCATGGGAATTATTACCTGGTCTCCCCTAGCAATGGGTACTTTAGTTGGTTTGTATGACAATATTGAAAAATATCCTGAGGAATCACGAGCTGCCCTGCGGGGCGGATTTTATGCAGACAGGGTGACAAAGAAAGGCATTGAAGTAGGGAGCAAGTTTGTAAAATTAGCTAAAGATGCCGGCCTGACCCCGGCTCAACTGGGAATCCTGTGGGTTAAGGATCAGCCCGGAGTAACAGCTCCCTTGATCGGTCCCGAAAATTTGCAGCATCTTGAGGATATGATTCCTGTTATGGAGATGACCCTTTCCGATGAGCTGCGGGAAGCTTGCGATAATCTCGTTCCCCCCGGAAGCGCTGTAGCTAATTTTCACAATACAGCCGGCTGGATGAAAGGGCAGATTATCTAAGAAAGAAAAAGAAACCGGAAAGTCACCTTGGCTGTGCTGTTTTGTTGATAAAAAAGATATACCTAAAATATCCCTGATTTATGCTGAAATTTAATTACTGTGAATAAAAAAGCGATATTGATTTTTAGCTTGTTTTTCGTCTTGATTTTAGTTGTAGGGGGCTATTTTCTGTTTGTTCGAAAAGACGGGATATCCCGCCTGGATCAAGCTGAGGATTTAAATTACATCCTTATCACAGTAGACACCCTTCGGGCTGACCGGATCGGGTGTTATGGATTTTCCGGAATCAGCACTCCGACTATGGATATGTTTGCACGCCGGGGAGTTAAATTTGAAAAATGCATTTCTACAGCTACTTTGACTTTACCCTCCCATGCCTCGCTAATGACCGGGACATACCCGACCTTTCATGGAGTTCGTGATAACGGCGGATTTCTGGTTCCTCAAGAGATGACTACCCTGGCTGAACTGATGAAGCAGCATGGGTATAAGACGTCTGCTTATGTGGCAGCCTATGTCTTGGATTCAAAATGGGGTCTGGATCAGGGCTTTGACCATTATTTTGACAGCTTTGATTTAAGTAAATATAAAACGGTTTCTTTAGGGAATGTTCAGCGCCCGGGAAACGAGGTTATAGATGAAGTACTCCCCTGGTTGGCAGAACATAAACAGGAAAAATTTTTCACCTGGATCCATTTGTATGACCCTCATACCCCTTATGAACCTCCGGAGCCTTACATGGAAAAATATCCCAACCACCCGTATATTGGAGAGATTGCCTATACCGATTCTCAGTTGGCTCGCTTGTGGCAATTTTTAGAAGAGAATGACCTGGTTGAGAATACAGTTTTAGTATTTGCTTCTGACCATGGGGAAAGTCTGGGAGAACACCAGGAACAATCCCATGGATTTTTTATTTACCAGGAAGGAGTGCATGTTCCGCTTATTTTTGTCACTCCCTTTGAGAAGCTGCACGGAATTAGCAGGGCCCGGCCGGTATCGCTGGTGGATGTTATGCCAACCATTCTTGACCTGGCAGGGATTCAGGCCCCTTCTCAGGTACAGGGCAAGAGTCTCCAGCCGCTTTTTTCCAAGGATATAAAAGAATGGGAGAGTATCGCTTACAGCGAAACCTTTTATCCGCGGTTCCATTATGGCTGGAGCGAGCTTAAAAGCCTTCAGGATGAAAGATATAAACTGATTCTAGCGCCTGAACTTGAGCTTTATGACCTACAAAGCGATCCGGATGAAGAACGAAATATTATCGACTCCCAGGCGGCTGAAGCCCGCCGTATGGTGGCTCAAATTGAATCTTTCATTGATGAATCAAGCCGTGGTGCATATGAGCTTGATTACAGCCATATGGATGAGGAAAGCCGGGAAAAGCTTGCTGCCCTCGGGTATATCGGGTCATTTGCTGATTCTACATCTATCTCCTGGCGGCAGCTGAGTGACCCTAAGGATAAGATCCATATCTTTAATCAACTCGGGCATGCCAGGGAACTCGGCTTACAGGAGGAGTACGAACAAGCTGTAGAAATGATAAAGAACATCATTGCCCAGGATCCGGATATCGTTGATGCATATTTTTCTCTGGGAAATTTATATACTAAATGGGGTAAGACCAAAGAAGCTTTGGAGAGTTATTTTCAGGTATTGGATAAAAAGCCGGATGACACTTTTACTGTAATCAATATTGCCAACGCCTATATCCGGCTGAACGAGCTGGAGAAGGCTAAAAAATTTGTTTTGAATAAACTTGAGATCCTTTCGCCTGACTCCCAGGTTTATTTTGTGCAAGGAAACATCTTTTATTTTCTTAAAGACTATGAAAATGCCGTTTTTTACTATAAAAAGTGCTTAAAGTTAAATCCGCAGTCTGTTTCAGCTTGCAATGCCCTTGGGGGAATATATGTGACCCAAGAGAAGTTGGAGGAAGCGGAGGAATTGCTTAAAAAAGCCATGGAGATCAATCCCCGGCTCCAGAGTGTGAATTATAATTATGCCCAGCTAATGGAGGCCAAAGGAGACATGGAAGGTGCGATCAAAGCTTATAAACAGGAGCTGGAATATATACCGCACAATTTTCGCGCTGCCTTCAACCTTTCCAGGTTATATCGTGTAAGCGAAAGAGTGGCCGAAGAACAGGTTTATCTTGAGAAAACAATTGAGATCAATCCTAATTTTCCACTTAGTTATTTTTATCTTGCCAGAATTTTTCTTAACCGCGGGGAGAAATATAATGAGGCAGTTTCCCTGATTGACAAGGGGATAGAACTCAAACCCAAGAAGGAAGACTTGCCTCTCGGGTATTTCCTTCTGGCAGACCTGTATAACCGGATGGGTGACTATGCTAAATCAGCTGAATATGTCCGCAAAGGCGAAGCAGCAAGCGAGGCTGCTAAAATAAGATAATACCTTTTGGTTATAGTATTTCTTTAAGGGTTTCTTCCATAAGGTCCAGTCCGGATAGAAAGCATTCCTTTTCTGTCCCGATACCGAGGCGGATAAAATGGTCCATCCCAAATTGATCTCCAGGAACTATCAACACACTTTTTTCTTCCCGGAGTTTGTGAGCCAGATCGGTTGAATTTATCTTCATATTGTAGCGGATAAATGCCATACCGCCTGCCTTTGGGGGAGTGAGGGTAAACAGGTCCTTATGGGGTTTTAACCATTCTGTCAAATAGGTAAGGTTTTCGTTTAACCTTGACCTGTTGCGGTTGAGGATTTTTTGTCTCAGCTCAGGTTTTAAAGCCAAGGCAGCAATATAATTACTGATTATATTGGAAGCGATCGTAGTGTAATCGTGGT
>JAUWTR010000353.1 GCA_030614645.1 Candidatus Aminicenantota bacterium | reverse complement strand
CTTCCTGATTTTTCAATCAGGGCATTTGTGGCGACGGTAGTCCCGTGAACGATAAAAGGGGAGTATTTTGAATGTATATATTTATTAATACCTGAAATAATAGAAATTGAGGGATTATCAGGGCTGGAAGGAATTTTTTTAATTTTGATTTTTCCGTTTAAGTATATTATGAAGTCAGTAAAAGTGCCGCCTGTATCAACACCGAGCTTTATTTTTGTTTCCATAAAGTCATCTGCAAGTGCTGCACTTACCTGAAGAGCAGGTAGAACAACTTATGGAGGATGATGATGTGAGGCTATTAGTCCCGCCTATTCCAAAGGTTGAAACACATTTTCGTATATTTCCTGTTCCGCAAGTGGGACAGGATGTATCCTTTTCATTGCCGATAGAGACGAGAACTTCAAATTTTTTTATACAGGTTAAACATGTGAACTCATATAATGGCATAATGAAGAACGCTTTTTATCAATTTAAAACTTTAGAAATGGTATCATCAAGATCCTTGTTATTTATAGGTTTGATGATATACCCAACTGGATTTATTTTGTTAGCTCTTGCTAAAGTATTGCCATCTGCAAATCCGGTAAGGAAAATAATTGGGGTATTGCTTCTGTTTTTTATTCTTCTAGCTGCTTCGATTCCGTCAATATCTCCTTTTAGTCCGATGTCCATAAGAATAACATCAGGGCCCCAATCTTGGGTTTTATTAAGTGCTTCTTCTCCGGTGAAGGCCAATTCTATACAATCATAACCTAAGTTTCTTATAATATTTTGAATATCGATCGCAACTATACCTTCATCTTCAACTATAAGGATCTTTTTTTTTCTGGACATATAGTACTCTCAGTTATGAAAAATTATTTTAATATTAGATATTTATCTGCTCCATGTCAACTAGAATAAGATGAAGAAGCTACCCCTATTTTTTCTAAGCTTCTGAGCCTTAAGCAAGAATCAACTGA
Organism: Candidatus Aminicenantota bacterium; assembly: GCA_030614645.1. GTDB lineage: Bacteria > Acidobacteriota > Aminicenantia > Aminicenantales > Aminicenantaceae > JAUVXM01. The sequence goes on along the minus strand of JAUWTR010000353.1, from coordinate 1,895 downwards.
CCGGATTCTTTTAACGCTTCTTTGTCAATAAATGGTTTTCGCTTAGTGTGTGAAATTCCTCCTGTCTATATTATTGAAATAGCCTCTATTTCGACTTTTACATCTTTAGGCAAGCGGGCCACTTGGACTGCTGCGCGGGCAGGGTAGGGGGAAGAAAAAAAATCGCCGTAGATAGAGTTCATGGCGGCATAATCTTCCAGGTCTTGTAGAAAAACTGTGCATTTTATAACTTTGGCCATAGAACTTCCGGCAGCTTCCATAACTGCTTTTAGATTTGTCAGGACCAGCCGGGTTTGTTCTTCTATGCTACCATTATTTAGCTCTCCGGTAGCAGGATCGATAGCGATCTGGCCGGATGCAAAGACCAGGCCGTTGGCTTCGATTGCTTGTGAATAAGGGCCGATAGCTTCCGGGGCTTTACTGGTTTTGATTTCTTTTTTCATGACAGGACTCCTTTTTTTACATGATACTAAAGAAGGGCCCATTAAGGCCGTTCCTCCAAGAATTACAAGGGCTTCTCTTCTTTTCATATAAACTCTCCTTGCAAGGTGAAACCAGTTTGTAGGAGGCAGTAAGCATCTGCTTATAAAATTACAAGCTTATTTTCCGACCTTGCAGAAAACCTATTGTATAAGAACTGGGCTTTAGATTCCAGTACAAAGAGTGGGAAGAACTTATCCTCATTGTTTTGCAGTTAATTTTGCAATCATAAAATATTAATGGAAAATTATCTCTACTTTCGATAAAATGCGAATATGAGCTGATCTTATTATGAAAGAATGATTTGAGCGAAGAAATAAAAAAATTGAATATATTTAAGGAGGGATTATGAAAAGAAAAATACTGGCAGTATGTATGGTTTCGATGTTTGGATTAATCGCCTGTGGGAAAAAAGAATTGTCTAAATCAGACCTTGAAACTCAAATGGATAAAGTAAGTTATGTAATGGGGCATAACATTGCAAATAATTTCAAGGATCAAAAAATTGATATCCAGATGGATGCATTTATTAAGGGCATCAAAGATGGATTAAAAGAAGATGTAAATATATTTAGCATTAAGGAAGTCCAGGAGATAATGACGGAGTATCAGAATCAAATGAGAGATAAAATGGAAATAGACCGAAAAGATGTTTCAAAAATTAATTTAAATGAAAGTAAGGCATTTTTAGCAGAAAATAAGGAAAAAGAAGGGATCGTTACTCTAGAAAGCGGATTGCAGTATAAGGTGCTAAAAGAAGGAACAGGTCCTTTTCCAAAAGCAACAGACAAAGTCAAAACCCATTATGTAGGAACTCTAATCGATGGGACTGAATTTGATAGTTCTATAAAACGGGGAGAACCGATAATTTTCTCAGTTACCGGAGTTATTCCTGGATGGACGGAAGCTTTGCAGCTTATGAAAGTGGGATCCAAATGGAATCTATTTATCCCTCCTGAACTTGCATATGGAGAAAACGGAGCCGGGAATCTTATCGGACCTAATGCAGCGCTTATTTTTGAAGTGGAACTTATATCGATAGAGCAGTAAAAAATCATTTATTGGGCAGTTAGCTCTATATCTGGAGAATGTGACAGCAAATTGTGGTATGCAGTGAGATTTTTGCAAAAATTACATGTAGCTGTTCCGTTTTTTGAGACTTTATGAGGTGTTATACCTAAACATTCGTCGCATTTAATAAATACGATATCTATTCTATTTGTATCTGTATGCTTTTGTTTCATTTTATTCTCCTATATTGGAAATAAGTTTAAATTCATTAAACATTAAGCAAAAATCATGCCATATTTAATAAAACAGGGTGATGAGGTCATGGTTAGTAGATCATAAGTTGTAGTATTCAGCCTGAATTGTTCAAGAGTTGAGATTGCCATAGGCGCAAGGGATATTTCTTT
>JAUWTR010000257.1 GCA_030614645.1 Candidatus Aminicenantota bacterium | reverse complement strand
CGCTCTCCTCGAGATTCTCTCGAGGAACCATGCCCGCGTTGTTCCGGATGGCTTTCTCCGGGATTTGCCAGTATCCATGCCAACTCTTAGCCTAAAGTTCAGAAGCGTAGAAAAAATCGGGGAAACTCCTGAAAGTGAGAAGGGGATCTTCTGGTCTTGATGAAGCTGAGAGTATGGATTAAGCGACATTGAAGATTTAGCCTTCTGAGACCGCTATTTGAGGGAATCCGGCGAAGCCGGACTGGGAGCATGTCTGACCCACGGACGGGGGGAGTTGCGCAGCAGCCGAAAAGAGCGGACGAAGAATGGCGTTAAAAATATGAACGAGCATATCCATACCCTTAGCTTCATTATGTGCTATATTAAATTATGCTTTTTAACAAATTTACCAAGCACTTCTTCCAGGTCAGGGCTGCCGATCTCTTGCAGGTCGTAATAAACTCGCGTATTAGGTTTGTTTATTTTAACGATCCGGTTCAAATCTATGGGAGTACCGATAACTACACCGTCACATTCAGTTCTTGCAATAGTCTCTTCCAAATCCTTAATCTGTTGGCCACTGTATCCCATCGCCGGCAGAAGCACCCCGATCTCCGGGTAGATCTGGAAAGTTTCCCCAAGTTTACCCACCACAAATGGTCTCGGATCAACCAGTTCTACAGCTCCAAATTTATGAGCAGCAACCGTTCCAGCTCCTATTTTCATCCCTCCATGAGTTAGGGTAGGTCCATCTTCGATTACCAGGACTCTTTTCCCTCTGATAACATCGGGGTTATCGACTTTGATTGGAGAGGCAGCATCAATAACAACGGCTCCAGGATTTACTTTGGCAATATTATCTCTGACCTTCTGAATGCCTTCAGGGTCGGCTGAGTCCATCTTGTTGATTATTACTACATCAGCGGTCCTTAAGTGGACTTCACTGGGATAATAGGCCAGCTCATGGCCGGCACGGTGAGGGTCGGCTACAGTGATGGAAAGATCAGGGACATAAAAGGTGAAATCATTATTCCCCCCCTCCCAGACAACAACATCGCATCCGTCCGGATCCTTTTCAGCCGCTCTTAAAATGGCTTCATAATCAACTCCAGCATAAATGACATTTCCCCTTACTATATGAGGTTCATATTCCTCCATCTCCTCAATCGTACATTTGTGCTTAGTCAGATCATCCAACACCGCATAGCGCTGTACTTTCTGAGCAACCAAATCACCATAAGGCATAGGATGACGGACAGCCACAACTTTTAATCCCTGAGACATTAGAATCTCGATCACTTTGCGAGAGGTCTGGCTTTTTCCGCAGCCAGTCCGGATGGCGGTTACTGAAATTACAGGCTTTGAGCTTTTAACACATGTATCTTTAGTTCCTAAAAGCATAAAGTTAGCTCCGGCTGCATTCACTACAGCACTGATCTCCATAACCTTAGAATAAGACACATCACTATAAGAAAATACACAAACATCAACATCTTTTTCTTTAATAAGCTTGGATAAGTCCTCCTCGGGATAAATAGGAATTCCCTCTGGATAAAGATCCCCAGCCAGTTCAGCCGGGTATTTACGCCCAGCAATATCCGGGATCTGAGCAGCAGTGAAAGCAACAACATTATAATCTTCATTCCCACGTAAATGAGTATTGAAATTATGGAAATCCCTTCCAGCTGCGCCAAGAATAACAGCATTTCTTTTTGACATTCTTTCCTCCTTAATTAGCCTGAACTATTCATAAAAAATGGCGATGTTTTTATTATTAATTTCTTTTTAACGATATATAAGATTTTTTCGAGAATAGTTATTTTAACGATTTTCTCATTTTTATTTTTAATTTTAATCGCCATTTTTTTACCATTCAGGCGAGCCGATCTCACCATATCTGCTTCGTTACAGGGTACTCGCGGTGAAGGACCACAGCTTCGCACCCTGTGCCTCGCATCTACGGCAACCTCGACTCGTGAATAATCCAGGTTAGTTTATTACTTTTTTTGGAATAGTCCATGAACACTCTATTATAATGAAAAGTTGCTAAGAAACAAGAAAAACCTGGAGCATTGCAAAAGAAGCAAGCCTGTATTATACTATTTGTTTATTTTTAAGAACATGAAAAGAAAAATAGCTGTAATCGCATTTGGCGGTAATGCCATCCTTCCCATAGGCCAGAAAGGTCTACAATCCCAGCAGATGAAAAAAGCACAGAAAGCAGCCAGCCTTATGATCGATGTTATAAAAAAAGGATACGACCTCATTATAGTTCACGGCAATGGGCCTCAGGTAGGGAACCTTTTGATCCAGATGGAAGAAGCTGTTAACAAAGTCCCTCCATTCTCATTAGAAGTCTGTGATGCCATGACTGAGGGGAGCATGGGATTCATGCTTGAAAAAGCCCTAGTCAATGAGCTGAGAAAAAACTCTATAGATAAACAAGTGGCCACTCTCATAACTCAAGTCATAGTAGATAAAGAAGATCCGGCTTTTAAAAACCCTACCAAACCTGTGGGTCCCTTTTATTCACAATACAGAGCTCAAATGCTTAAACGCGAAAAAAAATGGACAATGATCGAAGATTCCGGAAGAGGCTACCGAAAAGTAGTCCCTTCACCAAGACCCATTGACATAGTTCCTAAATCAATTCTATATGACTTGATTCATGGCGGAAAAATCATTATTGCTGCAGGAGGCGGCGGGATCCCAGTTATAATCAACGGCCGCGGCCTCTTCCAAGGAGTAGAAGCTGTAATCGATAAAGACTTTGCCTCCAGCCTGATAGCGCGGGAGGTCAAGGCAGGTCTATTTATAATTCTGACAAACGTAAGCCGAGTCTGTTTAAATTTTGGAAGCCCGGAAGAGATTCCTCTCCGAACTCTGACTATTCCAGAGGCTCAAAAACACCTTGATGAGGGCCAGTTTCCACCCGGGTCAATGGGTCCAAAAATCAAAGCAGCGATCAAATATGTCCAAAGCGGGGGGAAAGAGGTAATAATCACTTCGGCAAATCATCTCAGGGCAGCCCTGATAAACCGCTCCGGAACTAAGATTATTGCTGAGGAATAAGGGGATAAAATCAATGCTGACCGATTTCGTATCTATCCATGATCTTTCCCTTTATGAGTTCAGCTATCTTCTTGACCTGGCGCAGCATATAAAAAAAAACCCGCACCGATTTAAAAACCACCTCAAAAATAAAATGCTGGCCTTAATATTTCAGCCTCCTTCATCTATACCTGGGATAATCTTTGAAGTCGGAGTAATCCAGATGGGCGGCAAACCTATCAATGCCGGCAGTGTGGGTATTCAACAGGACATACTGAAAAGTCCGGAAAGTTTTGCTAAAACACTGGAAATATGGGTGGATGGAATCATCATAAAAATACCTTCTCAAAAAGTTGTAACGGAATTAGCTCACTTCTCCCATAGACCGGTTTTCAATATACAGACTGATCTCTTACAGCCCTGTCAAGCTATAGCAGACTTTTTTATTTTCAAGGAGCTCAGGAAAGAGCTTCCCCATATGAAGATGGCCTTTATCGGCAGATGCAATAACCTCTGCCACAGTCTGATCTATGCTGCAGCAAAAGTCGGGGCTCGAATATCAGTAGCAGCCCCCCAGGGATATGAGCCGCAACAGGAAGTAGTAATGCAGGCAAAATCCGACGGAGCAGACAATGGATTCGAACTCCAGCTTACATCAGATCCCTTTGAAGCTATCCGCGATGCAGCTGTCGTTTATACTGCCTATGGCGCT
>JAUWTR010000312.1 GCA_030614645.1 Candidatus Aminicenantota bacterium | reverse complement strand
GGTCTTCATTGGTAGCTGCTAGAATACGGATATCAACTGTTATGGGTTTTGTGCTGCCTATCCTGGTGACTTCCCGTTCCTGAATGGCTCTTAAAAGTTTGGCTTGGATATTAAGGCTGATATTACTTATTTCATCCAGGAATATCGTCCCTCCGTCTGCTACTTCAAACCGTCCGTGCTTGGTCATATTAGCGCCTGTAAACGAGCCTTTGACATGGCCGAACAATTCACTTTCAAAGAGAGTTTCGACAAGGGCGCCGCAATCTACTACCACAAAGGGAGCATTCTTTCTGGGGCTGTGGTTATGTATTTCAGCTGCTAAAAGTTCTTTGCCGGTACCGCTTTCCCCTGTTATAAGCACTGTGCTTTCTGTTGGGCTTACGCGCTTAACAATATCTAAAACTTTTGCCATTGACCTGCTTTTGCCCACTACCATGGTAAAATCATCGTCCCTCGCAGTTTTTAGGCTGGGAGTTAAACTTTGTTCCTGAGTTTTTCTGCTGTCCAAGGCTTTTTTTACTATAACGCGGAGTTCCTGGGGGCTGAAAGGCTTAGCCAGGTAATCAAAAGCGCCTCGTTTTATAGTGTTTACCGCTGATTCAATGGTAGCGAATCCGGTTATGATGATAACTGGAGTGTCAGGAGATTCTTTTTTAATTTTTTTGAGGACCTGCATACCGTTGAGGCCGGGAAGTTTTAGATCAAGCAGAACGATGTCTGTAGGAGATTTTTTGAAGTGTTCCCAGCCAGTTTTTCCGTTATCAGCAATGTTTACAAGATATCCTTCCCGGTTTAGGACCTGGCTGCAGGAATCTCTTATACCTTCTTCATCATCGATTATGAGAATCGTTGCTTTATTCGTCATTTCCCTTTTTGCTTTTTATAGGAAGGCTGACTGTAAATGTTGTGCCTTTACCAGCCTGGCTGGAAACAGCAATGGTTCCTTTATGCTTGCGTATAATGCTGTAACTGATAGCTAAGCCCAAGCCTGTACCTTTCCCCACTTCTTTAGTTGTAAAGAAGGGCTCAAATAGTCTTTTTTCATCTTCTTCTGTTATCCCTGGACCTGTATCGGTAAAAAGGATGTGAATATATTTGCCTTCCTTATCTGATTCTGAAGATAGAGTCAGAGTCCCGTTTCCCTCCATAGCTTCTGCGGCATTAAGTAAAATATTTATAAACACCTGATACAATTGGTCTTTGTCGGCAGTGATTTTTGGGAGATCAGAAGAGTACTTCTTTTTTATTTTGATGTTTTGAAATAGAGCCTGAGTCTTAAAAAAGCTGAGTGATTTTTCTATTATATCATTTGGGGCTATAGAAGACCTCTCTGGTTCTTTAGGTCGGGCGAATTCAAGCAGGCCTTTTACAATATCTTTACAGCGCGAAGTCTCTTTAACGATTTTTTTCAGGTTCTCGTAATGAGGATTGTTTCTGTTTGTGTCTTCCAGGAGAAGGTGGCTATAAATAAGGACTCCCCCTAAAGGATTGTTTATTTCATGCGCTATTCCAGCTGCTAATTTCCCCAGGGAAGCTAGTTTTTCTGATTGGATAAGGTGGGCCTGCATTTCTGTTAGTTCTTTGGTGCGTTCATCGACTTTTTTCTCTAAAGTTTTCGTCCACCCTAGCAGTTTTTCATTTGCTGTTTTCAGGTCTTGTGTCATCTTGTTAAAAGATTTGGCCAGGTATCCTATCTCATCATTAGAACGTATTTCTACTTTGTGGGATAGATCTCCTTTGGCGATTTCCTGGGTGGCCACTACCATTTTTGAAAGAGGGTTAATAATCCTATTGATGGAGAAATAAAGAATTACAAGAAGGAGGGCTACACAGAGCGCTGCAATAAAAATAAAAGTCAGCATGACCTGGTTGGTCGTATCTATATAAGGTTTCTCCAGCATACCGACATAAAGAATTCCTATTATTTCGTTTTTGACATTTTTTATCGGCTCATAAGCAGTTATATACCAATTGTTGACTACAAAGGCCCTGTCGATCCAGGATTTTCCTTCTGATAGTACGGCATTGTTTACTTCCCGGGAAACTCTGGTGCCAATAGCGCGGGAACCTCCTTTATTTCTCACATTGGTCGAGATACGCAGGTCATGCTGGAATATTGTGGCAGTGCCGGTTTCCCTGCCTTTATATTTTTCCCCTTTATAGACCAGTTCTTTTATGCGGTCAACGATCTCATAATTTCTATTCAGGAGAACACCCCCATACAGTACTCCCAGGAGATTTCCCTTTTCATCCATTAAAGAGGAGGCCGCTTTCAGCATCATACCACTTGTTTCTCTGTTTTTCTGTTGGTCAGCTGCTTTAGGTGTGGGTATGAATTCAATAGCAGCCTGTCCGGCCAAATCTTTGCTTTCTTTTAACAATTCTTCCCTGGGAAAAATTTGGGCATTAGAAGTAATGCCTCCTTTTAGGGCTAAGCTAACTAATTCATCTTTTGACTGGTCATCACCTAATATTTTCGGATTCAGGGTCCTTAATACTACTTTTCCTTCTGAGTCGGTCAGAGACAGAATGTCCAGTCTGTTTTTTTTTCTAACCGAACTGAGCTGCTTTAATAGCAGGTCGTGCTGCTTGTTTTTTATACTGTACTGCAGGCTTTCTCTTGCTGCTGTCAGAGCTATGACTTCTTTTATGTTGTTGAGTTTTTCATTGAATATCATACGCGCTGTGGCCAGGTCGTGTTTGACCTTGGCCTGGGCTTGAGCGATAAGAGTATTCTTTATTAGCCGCGAGCCAAAGCTGAGAGACAGTAATCCTCCGATGATGATGACAATAAGAAAACGGATAATGATTTTTTTTCTGAGTGAAAATTGGGTAAGCTGCATTTTATATTAAAAGTCATTATATAGTATCCTTTATTATTTAATCAATCGGTTTAATAATGGTGAAACAGGGTGCCGCTTGGAGCTTCGATTACGCCGACGCCTTGCCGATAAAACCTAATATATTTCTGTCTCCTGCCGGAGCCTGAGGACTTACCACAAAATCCGGCCTGCCTAAGAAAAAGAAATGCAAGGTGTGGTCTTCGAACGTGGCAGCTCCGGCAAGATTGGTTCCTATGTAAGAGCACCAGTTGCAAAGATCGGATTATCCTGGAAAAAAATCATAATAATTCTGTTAGGAAGATTTTAATCTTATGAATATAATCCACTTTTTGTTCTTAAATGACATCTGTCTTAAAATTGTAAAAATCCTTGACAAAAGATATTAT